>JAKMFY010000193.1 GCA_022425185.1 Candidatus Poseidoniaceae archaeon
ACTTCAGCAAGTAGATGTGCTGTTAAGGGTGTCAATTCACTGGGCTTTGCAACGATGACATTTCCCATCAGAAGAGCAGGAGCTACTTTCCAACTCAAGAGATACAAAGGCAGATTCCATGGAGTAATCAAGCCAACAATCCCTATTGAACGACGATGAACAATATTTGTTGCATCATCCATTTCGAAAATTAAATCTTCCTGTTCCCGAGCAAATTCAGCGAAGAAACGGAAATTATCTACAGAACGCTTTGCATCTACTCGTTGTGCAAGCGATAGCGGTTTTCCTGTATCCAAAGACTCTCTTCGTGCAAGTTCTTCGCTTCGAGATTCGAGGGCATCGGCGATTGCTTCAAGCCAATCAGCCCTGTCATCAAGTGTCAATTCAGCCCATTCATGTTGGGCAACACGAGCCGCTGCTACTGCTCGGTAGAGATCGGGTTGCTTTGAACGTGGAATCGTTCCAATAAGTTGCCCTGTTGCTGGAGCAACATTCTCAAGTGTCGTGTTATCGACAGCATCAACAAATTCTCCGCCGATGAAATTCTGAACATTCATTCCTTCACCTCTGGATCGTATATCCAGCGATCTTGGTCAGGGTCCCACTCATCCCATGTAGGAATCGTTTCCAAAACGGAGTGGTATTTCTCAGGAACAATCCCCGGAACGATGAACGCTTTTTGTCGATGCAGCGGATATGGATTGCGTAAATCGATTCCGAGCACACCTAAGACAGCACGAGCAACATACCATGTTGCTTGAGCATTCCATCCATGTGCAATCTTTACAACAATTCCAAGACCTTTTGGATAATCTGGATGTTCAATCGCAAGACCGAGTAATCCGTCTGCACCTTCTTTTGCGATTACAGTACCCGCTCCTGCTTTGAGAATAGTAGAATCGAGTCGGTTAAAGCCGCCAACAAGATCTGGGTGTCGCACCATAGATTCCCAAATCCAATCAGAGTTTTTATCGCGTACAAGCCCTGCGTAAATTTGAGCTAATTCAGCAACGGTATTGGAAACAGTTGGTAAGCCACAACCGTCTTTAGCAATACGTAACGGTGTCCAATCTTCACCAAGAAATCTACGTATTTGTTCCATGTAGGCTTCGAAAACGGGATGATTCGGAAGCGTATATCCTGCACGATTCCAGCCCTTTTCTCGACAACCTCGAAGAATGGCTGCATGCTCTCCGGAGCACGTATGATACCAGCGGCGAGGACGACGTACTTGACGGCCAAATTGGATCAAAGGAACATCCAACGGTGTTAACATGAGGGGCCATTCGGATTCTGAAAGAAGAGATTGTGCTGCTGCTACGTGTTCTGTATCGCCATTATGGCTGGCTACCGCTATTGCTTTCTGCTCCCAGGTGAAGGGCTCGAGTTCCTTAACAAATGCTTTGAGCATGAATGGTTTCATCATCGAGCGACCGTAACAGAGAACATTTCCACCAAAAGAATGGATGACTTCATCTCCATGTGCCCAAGCAACTGCTCCATGAATCGTTGTCTCAGAAACACCATTTCGACGATAGTCAACTAACGGTTCCCAATCGACATCTCTCCCAGTCGGGATTCCATCGACTTGCTCTCCGAGTGGAGAATTTGGAAACAGTCCGCTGCCTGGTTGACCTGGTTTAACAGCCGAGTGTGAATGATGTTGGATTCCCATGTTCATCCATCCTTGAGAAGTTCTTCGACTCGAGGGACGACCTTTTCCATGTACGCACTCATGTTACGACAAACACGATCACTATCATGATTGAAGAAATCAAACCAAGCCATAACTCGATCTTGTGGATGGAAACGTTCGACTAATTGTTGAGCAACGTCTTCAACATTTCCAATGAGTGCATTTTGAGCAGCATTTTTCACCTTTGAAGGATCGATTGTTCCTTCAAGGGCATTCCAATACGCGCTAAGCGATAGATCAGCTTCATTCTGTGCAGCAATCCGTTGTTCTTCAGGAGTCAATCCATCTTCATCATTAAGGAACACGAAACTCGTTCTTGGCATATCAGAACGCCTCCATTCTCCACCATCCTTATGGAAGCATTGACGCATGCGCTCGTGTGTTGCATCGATAACTTCGGGTTGTGTGATAGAGAGATTAAACACACGGACAGGGAGATATTTGTTGACAAAGACTTGGGCTTTAGGGTCATGTGTTCCAGCAACTAAGACCAATTGATTTCGATCGAATTTGTTAGGTACAATTCGAATTTCTTCAAACACATACCTTCGGTCAATGATTATTGAATCGTCTTTTGAACCATGTGCATTTTGCACATCTTCCCAATCCCCATCACTGCGGAAGTTATCACGTGTAAGCACTGTTGAGCGAATCTCATCGGAGTGAACGACGTCGCCTCTGAGTAATCTCAAGAAAATTTCACTTGCTTCGAGGAAGATTTGTCCACGTAAAGCAGGCCAAGCAGCATCCTCAGTTGGAGTTCTAGGAACAATGCCATACGGACGAGCCATGAATTCAAATCGCCCTGCTGAAAATCCAACATGCAGTTTCCTCTTATCGCCTCTGACAGCGAGAAGTTGCAATGTGTTTGCGATACGTTCTGCTTGAGCAATCGGCCCACCTGATGCAAGAATTGATACAACTGCACTTCCGATTTCAATCCGGCTTGTCTGTCGAAAAGATTCCATTGCAAGTTGTGGGAAATCGGTACAAAGACCAACCTCCCCTTTCCAATGGGGAACAACGGGTCTACTGTTTGATTTTTGAGTTTCAGTAGAAAGATGGGATTGTGCTATCCAGCCAACACCAAATCCGAGTTCGTCTGCAAGAGTAAGTTGCTGAAAGTAATTCTTGAACATGGTTTGCTCTGATGGGATGTGCCCTTCATGGTCTGGAGTTTGACTAATGGAGAAGAAAATATCGTGCTCCATATGTCTCACCTGCTCTTGCCATGAAATGAAAGGACATAACCCGTTCGACGCTCGTTTGACCTATTTCTCAAGATTCGTTAACGCATGTAATCGCTTTTTCAAGAGAGGTGGTGTAACGATTCCGAGTTGCATAAACAGGTGCATTGTGTCTGAAAGGAGAAGGAGCGCATCATCAAAACGATTCTCAATCTCTGCAAGATCTGCAAGGCCCCAACTCGCTACAAGATGGCCGGCTGGATGTTCCATCGATTTTGCAATATCAAGACTCTCCTGGTACATTTCAGAAGCAGTTGCAAGTTCGCCAAGACTTGCCTGAGCATGAGCAACATCTGCCATTGCTTCCATCTGCAAGATGTCATTCTGTTTGTTGACGGCTAATTCAAGTCGACGAGTGTCATGGATGATTGCCGTCTCCCAATCTTCATTGGCTCGAGCACAACGAGAAAGGACTGCCAATCCGAAGATAATTCCTTCCTTATCATCCAACTTCTCCCTCAAAGTGAGTGAGCGACGAACTGATGTTTGTGCTCCATCAATTTCGTCTATTGAAAGGAGCATCAGGGCGTGGTGATGGAGAACTCCAGCAGCAAGAGCCTCACCGTTTTCTATTGATTCTGCTTTGAATGCAAGTTCTGCTACCTCATCTATGGAACCTTGATTTCGTTTCAACATCTCAAAATGCGCCCAACCTTTCTCAACATCATCTTTAGCAACAACGCCTGCATGTTCGACCAATCTCTGGAGCAGTTCATAATCTCCTATCGATTCAACGAGAGGGAGGATTCCAAGAGCGAGGGATGTATTGATCGATTCCATCGCTCCTCCTTGAGTAAGCATTGAAACGATTTCTTGTGCTTGTTCTGGAGTAATCTCTTCTGCCATGATATGGCCACAAACAACCGCGTCAAGAACCTATGGATTCTGCTGACACAGGGCTGTATATTGATAATGTAGAGTTTTCACAACAGATTATGGGTCGTTTTGACGGAGCACTACAAGGGGTTATGCTAGTAGCCCTTTTGTTGCTGTTCCCTATCACTATCCAGCTTTTGGTCCAACAAGAAGATAGCCCTCTTTGGCGAACTGTTGTGGTCGAAATTGAATCCGATGAAGAGGACAATAGTACTGACGCTCGTGCTGAATCTTTCTCTCGTGAAGATGTCGCTCGTGTGGCCACATTCAACATCAAAGTATTCGGAGAAACGAAGATGGGCAAGGCGGAGGTTGTCGCTGAATTGGTTGAAATTGTTCATCGGTATGACATGGTTGTTGTTCAAGAGATCAAAGATATTGATTCAACAGTCCCTTATGATTTCCTTGATGCTATCAATGAATATGGCAATGAAACATATGCCATGGTCCTAAGTGAACGATCTGGACTACAGGAAGATGATAGTGGAAGCCAAGAGCAATATGCATTTTATTACAGAGAGACTGTTTTTGTTCCAAATGAATCATGGTTACACAATGATTCTCAAAACGATGAATTTCAGCGTGAACCATTCATTGTTAATTTCGGGCTGATGAACTTGAATAATTCGATTACCGAGAACATGACATTCATCACAGTCCATACCAAGCCTTCTGAAGCAGTGAATGAAACCTCAGCGTTGCATAATGTTGTTGAAACATATTTGGAAAACCGAACGCAAGAGAACATTATTTTGCTCGGTGATTTCAATGCAGACTGTAGTTATGCATCAACGTATGAATTGAACCAACTTTCACTTCGACAGCCACAATATCTCTGGGTCATACCTGATACTGCAGATACTGCGTATTCTTCAAACAGCCATTGCGCATATGACCGAGTCGTGATGACTGGTGATATCGATGGTCGATTCTTTGGTCGCTGGGGCGTCGATCGAGACATGTCGAGTTCAGACGTCTCGGATCATTATCCTGTTTGGTTCGATCTAGAACGCATCGAGTAAGGCGGGAAGAGAATGCATCGAATTGCTTCAATTCCTGCCCGTATCAACATCATAGGAGAGCATACAGATTATGCAGGAGGCCTCTCCTTTGCTTTTGCAGCCCCTCAACGCCTTACCCTCAAAGCAACAGCAATACCTGAAGGATTCGAAGGTGAAAGCACGATTGTTTCTCTATGGAAGGAAGCGAAAGGGTGGCCTGCTCAACTGACTGTTACAAGTGAAATTCCAATAGGAGCAGGCATGTCTTCATCAGCAGCTCTTTGTTTAGCAATTGTTCTTTGTATTGACAAGGATATTGAACCATTACATGCATGTCGAGAAGCACAGCGAATTGAACATGTTATTCTCAAAACAGAATGCGGTTTACTCGACCAAATGGCAATGATGTTTTCGAAACCAAACTATGGAACATTAATCGATTTTTCAACGAATGCTACGATTCAACATCACATACCTGATTCCCATGTGTTCAAACTTATTGATTCAGGAATTCACCGAACATTAGGAGAAATGGACTATCAGAGATCTGTCGACCAACAGACCAAGAACAGACATGTAAAGGAAGAAAATCAACGTGTAAAAGATGCGATTCGAGCCTCTCCTGAACAATTAGGCTTGCTCCTTAACGCCTCTCATGAATCATTACGAACCATCGGTGTAAGTTTGGAAGAGATTGATCAACAAGTGATGACCCTTCAAAACACAGATGGTGTTTGGGGCGCTCGTATGATGGGTGGTGGTTTTGGAGGTATGATTCTCGTTCTTGTAGAACATGAGCAAATCCTGCCTCAAGCTCTTCGAGTCCATCCCTCAGAGGCTGGTTTTGTCCAGGAATTCCTCTAATCGTGCCAAACGTTCGGGAGTCCCCATGTCCCAAAACTTCGTATTATCCATGTACGCTGTGGCTTTCATTGACATGTGTGGATACACTGTTTCTTCCCAGCTCCATTTTCCATCCTTACCATGTTCGAGAAGAACTGATTTTTCTACAACACTGGTCCCTGATTCATAGCCATTGAATTCGACCGGGGGTGAACCCGTTTTGTTGTATTGAGAGATTTTACCATTCACGTGGAGGAGATTCATCTCGTCATGTTCAGTCGTTACAGTGAGCGTAAGTGGGGAGGATGTTTGTTCATGATGAGCGACAAGTTGGGCATAATCAATTGGATGTAAATCATCACCCCAGAGTAGGATAAATCGTTCTTGAAGAAGGTGTCGAGCATTCCAAAGTGCTCCCCCTGTCCCTAATGGTTCGGATTCTTGATGAAAGGTTAGAGCCATTCCTTCATGCCGGAAACCATCGAATTGCTCACCTAAGTGTCCTGTAAGAATCAAGGCCTCCATGCAACCTTGGGTACGTGTCCAATCGAGAATATGAGAAAGTATAGGTTTTCCAGAAACTTCAATGAGAGATTTTGGTATTTGTTTCGTCCGTTCTCCAAGACGAGTCCCCAATCCTCCTGCTAGGATAACGATTTGAGGCATGCGGTGAGCTTTTACAATTTCAGAATACAACGCACCGCTCTCTTTTAGGGTTCGTTCTTTGGTTTTAAAGTCAACATGATACAGTCCAAATCGTTGGTCATAACCTTCTGCCCATTCGAAATTATCCATGAGGCTCCAATGATAAAATCCACGAATATCCATTCCATCAGCAATGGCTTCACCGGTAATTTGCAAATGGCGACGGATATGTTCAGGACGCATGTCATCGTCGTCATCTGCAACTCCATTTTCAGTGACAATGATTGGAAGGTTTAGGCATGAAACCATATCGAATGCACGCCGTAATCCTTCAGCATACATCGGGTATCTGAAATCTGTTCGTTCTTCCCAAGGACGAATCAATGGATCAATATCTACTTTCGTTGGCATGAACGGCGTAGCAAGAAGATGGGTGTAGTAATTGACTCCAATGAAATCACTACTCCCTTTGAGTCCTGGAACCTCCTTGGAACGCAGAGCTGATGGCGCTTTGAATCGTCCTGTCATCAATCCTTTAATCCAACAAAGATTGAACATTCCATCAAGAAGTCGTGCTTGGAATCTATGTAACGGATTCCAACGACGGTATGGATCGAAGAGGTTGATATTCTTCACCAATCCAATCTGAGTACGCTTACCATGTTCCATCGATTTCAATGTTTGATAACAACGTGCGTGAGCAATCATAAGATTGGTTGAAACAATTCTTGTTTTCTTAAAAGAGCGCTCTCCAGGTGGAAATTCTCCCAAGACGTATCCCATCGAAGCGAACACAGCAGGTTCGTTGATGGTGCACCACCAGTCTACTCGATCACTCAAAACTTCAAACATTTTTGCAGAAAAGCGAATCCAGTCTTCAACATTGTCTTCTTTTTCAAAGCCTCCTTTTTCATCCCACCAAAGAGGGTGTGTGAAATGATGAAGCGTCGCCATAGGGTGAATCCCTTGAGCATGAAGTTGGTCAACAAGATCAGAATACCATTGAATTGCATCCTCATTCCAGACGCCTTGTTGAGGTTCAACACGGCTCCATTCAATTGAGAATCTGTAGTGCGATACATTCAGATTTTTGATCAGTTGTATATCCTCTTCTTTTCGATTCCAATGATCGCAAGCATCGCCACTGAGTTGACCACTTTTAGAACGTGGCTCAAATGCAGACCAGTTGTTGGTATTTCCTCCTTCGATTTGATGAGAAGCAGTAGCAACACCCCACATGAAATCCGGGGGGAAAAAATCTCCCGATAGAAGACGAGTATAATCGACTGAATCCCAATCACGATGTTCTTCAATCCCCATTTAGGCACCTCCAAAACGAAAAGAATTCATTGCAGTCGAGACCAAGAGCCATCGGAACCAACGTTCCATTGTTGTAATTCAGTACTGGCATCTACGTACCAACCTGTTTCTCCCTGATTGGTACCTGGTGCCGCTTGCATGACTCCAATTTGAGTTGCTTTTACTGCAAGTTCGCTTCTCAATGCATCTTCGATGATAGGAGCAGATTCACCAGATGTTAGTGGCTGAGGAGATTTAGATTCAGACTCTTCGAGGACATTGGATTCAGGAGATTCCTCTTCTCCGTCATCTTCTTCCTCCTCAAACTCATACTCATCTTCGTATTCATCCCATACCTCTTCTTTGGAATTACCTCTACGAATCAAAACGATAAGGACTGCGAAAATCATAAGCAAAAAGACGAGACCAATGGACATAGCGGTGTTTGTTGAACCAAGAGCACCTCCTAAGAGAACTGATTCAACATCGTAAAACTGTTGGGAAATTAGACCCTGCCAAGCGACGGTGCATGAACGATCAGTGCCTGCATCTTCGAGTTCGATTTCCCATGTATCTGACTTTACGTGACTTGCCTTTCCAGATGAACACGTGATACTGGTTTTGTCAGGAATAACCTCAACTCTGTTCCCTTGGCTATCCTCCGCCCAAACCTTGAGTAAGGTGACTTCACCTTGGCTCAAAGACTCGTTACTCACCGAGGTTAGAACACGAACAGGTTCTCCCGGACGAATTGTTAACGGAAGAAGGATTGAAGCATTACCTTGTTGGAGTTCAATAGAATACGTCCCAGAGATTACCCCATCAAGTTGCCAGTAGCCACGTCCTGTTGCAGAGGGTTCGATTGAAACGAATCCTGATTCGATCAGTTGAACATCTTCAGCAGGAGCCACGTTACCATGAACATCGACGATTTCTACATAGAGGTCGCTTGGGACACCCGCAGTAATCGTCATCGCATCTCCTGCATCGGTAGCCAGAGTATTCTCAGAACCCGTGATTACATTGACGCGGACTGCGGCAAATACACCATCAGCGTTTGCTCGTATCTCATGTTCTCCTACTTCGGCGGGATACCATTTGCCTCCAGACATGAGCAAGTCAAGTGTTGAATCAACGCCATCTATGGTCCAATTAACTGTAACAAATGGAATGGTGTTCCCATATGAATCTGTGAACTCTGGGTCCAATTGCAAGAAAGAATCTGCTGGAACTTCTGTTCCTGTTTCTGGTAGCATAATGAAAGCTAATCGGCCTGGTTCGACCATTTCTTGATATTCGCTTTGGTGTAAGATACCGGTGGAGTTGTCGAAATATGTGGCTGAGAATCGAATACTCTCGGTGAGTTTAGGAGTGAACATTGCATACGATGAGAATATCTCCGATGCTGATTGATCACTACTTGTCTTCGTTATATTACCATCAATTTGCCATATATTTCCAAAAGCATCAGTCGCTTCATGAACCAAAGCAACTTGTATACCTGCGCTTAATCGAGGTAAGCTTGCAACGAGTTGAGTGGAGACTGCATCACCATGAATCACAGAAACTGTCTTTGAGGCTACAATATCAGAATCTATGACTTCCATCATTAAGGAACCTACGCTCCCTGGAGTCCAATGAATTTCATCACCTACTTGGGCTACTGCTCCGTTACCAACCGTCCAGTTTCCAATTGGAACTGGTACTGGTGAAGTATAACCTGATGAATCCGTACGGATTGCATCTAAACGATACACTTCTCCCGATTGATACGATGTTTGCTCAGGCATAATTTGAATTGACACAATTGCTGCATCAGCAGGAATGACACGAATGGTTCCGTTACCGTAAACAGATCCTGCACGTATACTGATATTCCAGACGCCTGGGGCTGATGCAAAGAAGTAACCTTGGTTGGTAATACTCCCGTTTTCAGCGGTCCAGACTTTTACTCCTGCCAATGTATCATTCATCTCTTGACCGAATGAATCAACAAGTGCTGGACTAAGCATGACGCCAAATCCGCTACGGATTACAAGATTCTCTTCAAAGATAAATTCGAACGGATCTCCCGCTGTTGCTTCCATTGTGACTTGCTGTTCCATTTGATCGAATCGAGCGACGACCTCATACAGGCCAAGATTTGGGGGTGTCCAAAACGGCTGCCCTTGCCCAACATATTCACCATCAACACTCCATACGACACCTTGTCCAGTTCGAGGATTGCCATGTGAGTCGAGGAGATTCGCTTGCAGTTGGAAAGGCTGTTTTGCGTTTGGAGAATCTGTCGTATTAATCTCAATTGACTGACCCCATCCTGCCTCGACACTAACCACAACGGTGTCGTTAAACCCTGCATGCTCAGCCCGAATGGTTACTTGACCCGCTGACCAAGGAAAGAAGAGACCACCATCTTCAACTGTTCCGTTTGAAGAAGACCATGTGATTTCACCTTCGACTACGTTGTTCAATGCGTCGTAAATTGTGGCATCCAGTTGTAAGACCCCATCTGAAGAAATCGATGTGGAAGGCGTTGTGATGACAACTTGTGCTGCAGGACCTGCAGCAGCAACAGGAAGACTCGTTAACGGAACGAACATCAACAGATTGCCATGTGAGTCGAGGAGATTCGCTTGCAGTTGGAAAGGCTGTTTTGCGTTTGGAGAATCTGTCGTATTAATCTCAATTGACTGACCCCATCCTGCCT
>JAKMFY010000208.1 GCA_022425185.1 Candidatus Poseidoniaceae archaeon
GGAGTTGATACATGCCCACGGACAAGTTATTCTCCACCACGACCATCATGGGTCTCAGATTCGACGACAGATATCGATGGTGATGGATGCCGTGATTCCGATGAAGACACAGATGATGATGGAGATGGGTTTGAAGACGCAGCAGATGATTGTCCAACAGTCATAGGAACCTCAACGATGGGAACAGACGGTTGCCTCGACTCAGATGGTGATATGTGGTCAGATACAACTGATGACTGTCCAAATGAAGCTGGAAACTCTACTGCAGGTGGTCTAAACGCCTGTCCAGATGTCGATGGTGATGGCTGGGCAGATTCAATTGATGATATGCCAAATGACCCAACCGTTTGGAGTGATTCAGATGATGATGGCTATGGTGATAACCTTGGCAGCACCCCTGCTGACGCTTGTCCGGATACTCCAGGGACTTCTACAGTAGACCGATTTGGTTGTGTTGATGCTGATGGTGATGGACTCTCTACTCCTACTGCAGGATGGGGTGTTGACAGTGGAGCAGACGCCTTCCCTAGTGATGCCACACAATGGTCAGACTTTGATGAAGATGGCTTTGGTGACAACTATGCAAACGAAACCTGGCTTGACCGTCCTGAGAATTGGGTTGGAGTACTCATCTCCGGAGCAACAGACCAAGACGCCTGCCCAATGCAGCCTGGTACGAGCTGGCAGAATGGAATTCTTGGCTGTCCTGACTCTGATGGAGATGGATGGTGGGATGTGCAGGATGCCTTCCCCGGAGAGCCAACACAATGGGTCGATCTTGATGGAGATGGCTATGGAGACAATCAATCTGGTGTCAATCCAGATGGTTGCGTAAACATTGCTGGAAATTCAACCATTGATCGTTTGGGTTGTACTGATACCGATGGTGATGGGCGCTCTGACCCTGAACTCTCTTGGACCGTTGTCAATGGTGCAGATGAGTTTAGACTTGAATCCACACAATGGTTTGATACCGATGGAGATGGCTATGGAGATGAACTCAGTGGATTCGAAGGTGACAGTTGCCCCGAAGTCTCAGGATATTCTGACCTCGATCGATTTGGATGTCCTGACACAGATCGGGATGGATATTCAGACCCAGATGCAAACTGGACGCTCGCTGATGGAGCAGATGCATACATCAATGATCCGTTTACGCACGTCTTCGTTGAACCAGAACCAGTCAAATCAGACGAAGAGAACTTCTTTGGTAGTCCAATCATGCTCGCAGTGTATGGTCTTGTAGTTCTTGTTCTCGCTGGATTAGGTTTCATGATGACTCGAAAGAGAGATGATGTTGTGAAACAAGTTCCAAATGTTGCTATGCATCAACCAATGCAACAGCAAGTGGTTATGCCGGCTGCTCAACAGAACCCATATGTTCAACCGATTCCGACTCAAACCTATGCACAGGTTGCTGTTGCACCACCAGTGCCTCAACCTGATCCTGCAAGAGAATACTACAACAGTCTCATTGCTCAAGGTTATCCTTCAGAATCTGCTGCAAGTTATACCGCGCAGTACTTCCCTGGATTCCAAGCTTGACCTTCTGGTTCGAGTGACACATTCAAGTCTCGACTATTGGTCACCTGCCCATGGGCACCCTTGAATCACTCACATGGGTTCGTCGTTTTCTTGAGGAAACGCCAGGGGATTCAGAAGTTGGCGGACGACCGCGTCAAGTCCCACAAGCCTGCTGGTCTCGAGTAGAGCCTACTCCCGCACCAAATCCCGAACTGCTCCTTACTTCTTCTGAAATGGCAACTCAATTGGGCCTCAAAGCCTTAGATGAGGTCATACTTGGAGGAGGCAAAGTCGTTGCGGGAATGGACCCTTATGCGCAGCGGTATGGAGGCCATCAATTCGGTAATTGGGCTGGACAACTTGGTGATGGCAGAGCGATTACCCTCGGTGAAGTTCAACTGCCCAATGAAGTTCTTGAATTACAACTGAAAGGTGCTGGTTCGACTCCATATTCCCGGTTTGCTGATGGAAAAGCAGTCCTCAGATCTTCTATTCGTGAATTCTTGTGCAGTGAAGCAATGCATCACCTTGGTGTTCCAACAACACGAGCCCTATCTTTGGTTTCAACAGGTGAAATGGTTCTGCGGGATATGATGTATGATGGTAATCAAGCACATGAACCAGGTGCAGTTGTTTGCAGAGTAGCTCCAAGTTTCATTCGCTTTGGAAGTTTCCAAATTCATTCTGCTATGGACGACCTACCCACGCTCAATGCCTTGCTGGAACACACAGTGAACAGGCATTTCCCAGACTACAATGTTACAAATGATTCAGGTCGAGTAGAATGGCTGAATCATGTAGCAGAACAAACAGCTTTGATGATCTCTCACTGGATGCGTGTTGGTTTTGTTCACGGGGTTATGAATACAGACAATATGTCTATCCATGGCCTTACAATCGACTATGGCCCATATGGTTGGCTAGAAGATTACAATCCTGGATGGACGCCGAATACAACTGACTTACGCACTCGCCGTTATCGATACGGACAACAGCCCCAAATTGGTGCATGGAATGTGGCTCGTTTGCTCGAGGCCATGGTTCCACTTATGGATGAACCAGAATTGTTGCATGATGTACTAGAGGGATATACGAACGCATATTCCAAATTCCAAAATGAAATGTGGGCATCTAAACTTGGGTTAGATGAATTCAGGAGCGATGATGAATCATTAATTCGTGATCTCAATGAATTGTTACAAAAAGTTGAAACAGATATGACGTTATTTTTCCGATTGTTGTCATCCATTCAAGAACCATCTGTTCTTTCATTGTCTGATGCTTTTTATGATACGAGCACTATTCCAAAGGATGAATGGAATGCTTGGCTTTCAATGTGGTGGAATAGAGTCAATTCGAATCCAGATAGAGGTGCGATGCTTTCTGCTAACCCAAAGTATGTTCTAAGAAACTGGATGGCACAGTTAGCCATCGAGGCAGCGGAATTAGGAGATAATTCCATTTGTGAAGAACTCTATGTATTACTCAAAAATCCATATGATGAACAAGTCGAGTTTGAAGAGAAGTGGTTCCAAAAGCGCCCGGAATGGGCACGTCATAAAGTGGGCTGCTCAATGCTATCTTGTTCAAGCTAAGGGACTTTGAAGACGATTTGATCCTCTTTCATAGAGGAACTGCTATGAGTAAACGAAGTTCACCGCTGTTTAATGAAGATTCGACTCCATCAATTTCTCTCTAAATGTGGAGAGTTTTCTTCCAAAGGCGATGTCAAAAAAGCGATTTGGGATGGAGATGTGACGGTAAATGATTCAATTGTCAAGAATATTGCTTACGAATTTAACCCTGCAAAACGTTCAGTGAAATACAGAGGGACGGAATTATATCTTCCTTCAACTAATCTGTATTTTCTTCTCAACAAACCTGCAGGATATATCTGCTCGCGATTAAATTCACAGGAACTTGAACTCAACAAAACTTCTGTGTATGAACTCTTTCGGGATGCAGTCGAGCCCTCTGTCTATGAGACTCTGGTCACCGTTGGAAGACTTGATGAAGAAACAACAGGATTCCTTTTGGTTACAACCGATGGAAAATTAGTCCATTCAATAACCGATCCGAATAAGAAAATAAGGAAAACGTATCGGGTTGAAACCGAATCAAAAATTACTGAACGGCAACTTGAATCGATACGAAAAGGTGTATCTGTTTCCGTTGTAGAATATGGTTCACGTGAAGAGTTTAGAACCCGTCCTGCCATCATTGAATTAGAGCATAAATCATGCGCCATACTCACCATTGATGAAGGTAAGAAGCGTCAGATTCGAAGGATGTTTACATCCCTTGATAATCATGTCACACAATTGCACCGACTTGGCACTGAAGGTATGCAATTAGATGATTTTAACCTCGATGAAGGAGAGTTTTGCACCGTCACTCGTGATGAAATCAATCAAGCCATTTTCTCATGAACAATATGTCTTATTCGATTAGAATACTCTGTTCCAAAGATCGATAGAATATCGCATTCCTATGATGAAAAGGATTGCTACAAAGACTTGCATGATGCGTTGTTCTGAAATCTTAGCGATTCCTACTTGGGCTCCAATATTAGCCGATATGATGACTACAAATGGCAATGCGAGAATCAACATGATGTTTGATTCAAGAACATCCCATTGCGCTTGTTTCAAAGCGAATAAATGAGCGATAATGGAGAGTGGAATGACACACATCATGAAGTGAAGGCTGGTTCCAATTGCTGTCCGTGAAGGAAGTGAGCCGTATGCTCTGAGT
>JAKMFY010000210.1 GCA_022425185.1 Candidatus Poseidoniaceae archaeon
GACAATATCCGAAGTTGTTACATTCGGATTAAACAAAGGTGCGAAGGGCTATGAAGTTCAACCTCTTGACTCACTTTGCGGTGGTCAAGTTACCATCGCATTGGAGCTGATGATACCAATGCCGCACATACTTTTGATGGGTGGGGGTCATTGTTCAGAAGCCATCTCTAAACTGATTCCATCAACAGGATGGAATTATTCTGTTCAAGATACACGGGAAGCGTTCGCAAATTCAGAACTCTATCCAGATGCCGTTGAATTACACGCTACGGGTGTAGTAGATTTTTTTGAAAATGAGACTCATGAAAGTCTGTCTCGTTTTTCCGACATTCTTCTCTTAGGGCATGATTATCAAGAAGATCTTGACCGTTTGAAGATGATTTTACACATCGCTCAATCGAGTAAATCTTCACTAGATGGTAATGGATTCCCACGTATTGGTGCAATAGGAAGTCGCTCTAAATGGCAAACCTTTGCATCTGCATGCATCGATGATGCTATTGAACAATCATACCTTGGTGATGTCCGATGTCCGATAGGCCTCAATGTTGGAGCAGATTCTCCCGAAGAAATTGCGATTGCAGTACTTGCAGAGATTCTTTCACTGCACAAAGGCGTCGATGTTCATTCGCCAACATGGCGAGAAAAGTAGGTCTTGACATGGTATCAATGGATGAGTCTTGGACTCTTCGAAATGGTTTGAAGATTCCTCATCGTTCAGTACTTGCAGCCATGACCAACAAGCAGAGCCATGATGATGGTTGCCTTTCTGATGATGAAATCAATTTTCTGATACGAAGGGCTAAGGGAGGTTTTGGAATCATTACGACTGCAGCTTCTCATGTTCAAGAATCAGGTCAAGGTTGGACTGGTGAGATGGGTGTATGGGGCGATCATCATGTTCCTGGTCTAACCCGTCTCGCTGATGAAATTCGTAGATACGGATCTAAGAGTTTTGTTCAGTTATTTCATGGAGGAATGAGAAGCCCTTCCGCTCTTACAGGACAACGAGCGATTTCAGCTAGTGAAAATTTCATCTCAGACTCTGAGGGAACTTCACGCTCAATGACCTTGGAGGAAGTAAACGAAACGATTACTTCGTTTGCAAAGGCTGCTAAGCGATGCGAAGAAGCAGGATTTGATGGTGTAGAACTTCATGGTGCACACGGTTATCTCATCGCTCAATTCCTCGGGTCAAAGACAAACAGAAGAATGGATGAATTTGGAGGAGATGTTCTTCAAAGAATGACATTTCTCAATAAGATCATTGATGCTGTACGCAAAATGGTTTCACCTACGTTTTCCATACTCGTACGATTATCACCCGTCTCAGAAGATATAGGAATCACTTTGGAAGATACGCTTATTGTCTGCGAGTCATTGCTTTCTAAATCTATAGAAGGCTTACATATATCATGCTGGGATGTATTTGAAGAGCATAACACTGGACAGACCTTAACTAAAGAAATCTCACAATTCCTCGATAACCGAATACCGATTATATCCACAGGATCAATCTGGACAGGTAAGGATGCTCAATTTTTACTTGAAGAAGGGGCTGATGCAGTCGGTGTAGCGCGTGTTGCTTTGCCCTTCCCAAATTGGCCTACTTCTAGTGCGTCCTCGGAATACTCCCCTGCAAAGCCTCCATTTACTCCTGAGGAGTTAATCGATGCTGAACTAAGCCCTCTCTTTGTTGATTATATGAGAAGATGGAAAGGGTTTGTTACTGATGGGAGATGAAAATTCTCTTCCTGAAGTATGCAAGTTCTTGAACGGACTCACGTATGTCATCAAGCGCTAAGTGCGCTCCTTTCTTGTTGAATCGAGATACTTCTGGATACCATCTTCGTCCGAGTTCTTTTACAGTAGATACGTCGATCATTCTGTAATGAAGGAACTCGACAATTTCAGGCATTTCTTTTTGGAGGAATAGGCGATCGTTCCAAACTGAGTTTCCACACAACGGGGCTTTGTTCTCATTCACGTGTTGGCGCAGAAATTCCATTGTTTGTCGTTCTGCTTCTTCAACTGTAACCGAATTGTTGCGGACACGTTCTACCAAACCACTTCGATGATGATGTCGAGTGTTCCATTCATCCATACCTTCCAAAAGCGTCTCTTCGACCGAAACTGCGAGATTGGGGCCTTCTGCGATGATGTTGAGTTCTCCGTCCGTAACGATTGTAGCTATCTCTATAATTTTCTCCTTAGAAAGGTCCAAACCAGTCATCTCCAAATCAATCCAGACCATTCGGTCATCTCTATTCTCCATGGTACTTCCAACAAGCCAGAGCATTTGAAGTCGGCGCAGAGTTCTTCACACACCCATGCTACGACAGAGTATGGCGGATGCCTCTGATGTTGTTGAAGCAGTCCTTTTGGATGTAATTCCATTGCCAAAGAAACCAATTGCATTTGGCCTCACTGCTCTTATTTTCAGTGTTATCTTCTTTGCATATTTCGCTCATGAACTTTCTGCTGATTCGGGTACAAGCTCAGTCATTGTTGAGGAAAACAAATCCACTGATTGGCGACACTTTTCCGTTGTAGCCCCCATTGATACTGGCATAAACGTCTATCATGACCACTTCCGTACCAACGAGATCTATCCAAACTGGCTTTTGGAGCAGTTGGGGGTC
>JAKMFY010000212.1 GCA_022425185.1 Candidatus Poseidoniaceae archaeon
GAATGGGATGTGCCAGTCCAACCAAAGACAGGTCAAGGCACAGTTGATTTAGACAGCGTTGATGGCGATTCAGACTCCAAATGGTTCGTTCTCGGCCTTATCCCTGCGAGTGAAAACATCAACGAAGGAATCGCTTCCCTCGGGAAATACCATCAAGCAGTTCGAATTTCAGGCTATCTTGTCGATGGTCCTGTCCTTTCTCAGAATCCTCAAGGTGGAAACAATCGCGACGTTGGCGTAACCAACGACTGTATTGCTACAGCTGGAAGTTTCAACGTAAATCAACTGTTCTTCCTCGTTACTGAAATTGAATTTGAAGAATCCACAGTCAGTGTAAATGGTGAAGCTGATGATGAATACGTCTTTGGTGATGTACCCTTCCTTGGCCGTACTGGATTCATTCTCTTTGTACTCCTTGTTGGCATTGGCGGCGGTGTTGGAGCCTACATGTATTCATCCATGCGCGTCAGTATGAGTGCTCGAAGCATTGCATTGACGCTTCTTGGAAAGGAAGGAGTTGAGAAGGCTGCTCAAGTCCAAAGAGATGTCAAGGGTGCGAAAGATGCTGGTATGATGACACCCGATCAACGTCGCAACGAACAAAAAAAGAAGAGCAGAACGCCACCTCCTGCAAAGAAAAATAAGAAAGAAAATGAAGACGATGGCTTCGGTTCATTTAGCATTGATAGTGCACTGAGTGGAGGTTCAGATACACCTACAAAATCGGAATTTGGTTCTGGTAGCTCGGTCGTTGCATCAGAAGATGCAAAGCGCGTTGAGAAACAGATTAAGAAAACTGAATCTTTTGTCCCACCAACCTCCACCTTCGGAAGCAGTTCAGTTCCAACATCATCCTCGGTTCCAACGTCTTCTTCCGCTCCAACAAGCGTTCCATCATCTCGCGCCCCACCAGCACGTGCTAAGCCTGAGGTTGAAGAGAAACCAAAAGTTCGACGCCGAAGAGCAGTGAAGAAGGCGGAGCCAGAACCTCAACCAGAACCTGAAGAAACCAAGACCACCTGGGCTGAAGAGGAAGAAGAATTCTCAGACTTCAGTTTCTGAAGCGCTATTGATTCAATGGAAGACTTGAACTTCTGAAGGAAGAACTTCCATTGACAGTGGAGTTGAACCAATGTTTTCTCCATCGATGTTGATCGCAGTGGGCTCGGGTGTTTCAATCCGCAATTCTTTGAATTGATGATAGTCAACTCTTGGATGGAAGACGTGACGACCTTCTTTCTTGAGAAGTCCAAAGGCCTTCAGAATGTCTCTTCTGGTCATCTTTTTCAAGATTCCAATATCCATTAATCCATCATCAAGAGAAGCTCCTGGAGCGAGTGGCAAGAGTGAACCACCTGTTTGACTGTTCTGGATGAGAAACAATGTAAAATCATCTTCCATTTTATGCCCATCCAAATAGAGGCTTGCAGTTCTTCGATTATTGGCCATAATGGCCATGAGAATTCCGACATCGTATCGAATACTACCCATCCAACGCATTTTTTCAGCCTTAATTGTTGAATCCACGCCAAGACCCCATGTGACCAAATTGTGGCTGTATCGAATCATCTTCCCCTTATTCTTACCAGGCAATCCCTCAGTCAATTCCACTCGTGCGAGATCAATGGACTGCGTTCCTCCATTGACGATTCTTGAAACTGCATCTTCCGTACTTTTTATTCCGAAATCATGCGCTTGGGAATTTCCAGTTCCGGCTGGAATCATTCCAAATCGAATTGTTGTGTTGTCTTTTGATTGCATCATCCATCCGGTAATGCTCTCTGAGAGACTTCCATCTCCGCCAACAACAGCGATTGCGTGATCTGGTTGAATATCCAGGGAAGAAGCGATGTCAACAAGATGACCCGAATGCTGTGAGACGTGCATTTCAACCTCAATACCTGAGGTCTCAAGCAATTGTTTCGCTGCTTCTGCAACCTTCAACCCCTTCTTTTTACCAGAATAAGGATTGACGAGCATGAAGACTTTTGATGGCTTAGCACCTTCATTCGAGGGCTTTACAAACACTTTCGCAGGCATTGGCCGATGAATTCCCTTACTTTTTTTACTGCTTTCATCAGGTTGAAAACTCACGATTGAAGGCGTAGTTGAACCGTTTGAAGTCTCGCCATCTGTAGAGGCCATGTTTTCTGACAAGAACTCCTCCGCATGAACTCTTCCCCATTTTAGGGATTAAACCAAGCACTCATGAAGAGATGGCTTCTGGCCTAAGTTGGAGGGTCAGGATGGATTGGTCAGAATCGGATGTCAAATTCATGCATAGAGCCCTTGCTGTGGCTGAACGCGGCAGAGGTAACGTCAGCCCTAATCCTCTTGTAGGCTGTGTCCTTGTCAAGGACGATCAAATCATTGCAGAAGGTTGGCACGATCACCTCGGGGGATTGCATGCAGAACAAATGGCAATCCATGATGCGGAGGCAAAAGGAAACTCTCCAAACGGAGCAACTGCCTACGTCACACTCGAACCGTGTAATCACTATGGAAGAACGCCTCCATGCACTGAGGCTCTGCTTTGGTCAGGTGTCAAGAACGTGATTGTCGCACACCATGATCCAAATCCAACCGTTCGCGGAAAAGGTATTGGTGTTCTTGAGAAAGCCGGAATCAGCGTCAAGACGGGGCTACTCGAGCGTGAAGCAGCCCAACAAATGCAACCATTCCTCCATTGGTGTGAACATCGCAGACCAATGGTTACAGTGAAAATGGCTGTTGATGCTAATGGTTCGGTTGATGACCGATCAGAACAAGCTCAACGCTTCACAAGTGAAGCCTGCTTGGATGAAGTTCATCGATTGCGGATGGATTGCGATGCAATCTTAGTCGGTGCAGAAACCATACAACGAGACAATCCAACGCTCACAGTTCGTAGAGTCGAAACAGAACGACAACCTTTGCGAGTCGTTCTTGATCCCAAAGAACGTACTCCTTCGGATGCAACCGTATACAATGATGGTCACGAAACACTACGAATCGGATCAGACTTTACTGGATTAATTCCTCTTCTCAACCGATTGGGAGACTTGCACCGTCAGCGAATTCTCGTAGAAGGAGGTCCAAAGACCGTTCATGCCTTCCTTGCTGAAGGATTAGTCGATGAGTTTTATCTTGTTCAAAGTGAAGTGGTTCATCAGCAACCCATTGCTTCCAATATTGATGATGAAGTCTTATCAAACTCAGGACTTACTTTTGTTCGTAAGGAACAATGGGGAGATGAAACGGTATCTGTTTGGACGCGTACGCCCTTGCAGTGATACTGTTGAGAGCGGGCGATGCAGGATTCGAACCCACGTCCCCGGCTCCGAAGGCCGGAAGGATATCCAGACTACCCCAATCGCCCATTTCAATCCAGATGGCTTCCCTTTTTGAAGGGGTTGGTGTAAAGAAATCAACCTTCAAAGTGTTGCGAGGCTTCCACCGAGGAAAACCAATGGAATAAGATAGCCAAGAATTGTCAAATACCCAAGAATAAATCCAGCAACTCCTTGACCTTCCCCAGTACCTGAACGTTTTCCTTCGCCGTGACCAAGATGGCCAAAGATGATTGCTAAAATTCCGAATAGCCATCCTATCGCCCAAGTGACACAAATGAGCCAACCAAGCAAATAGCAGACAATTCCTAGAATTCCCATTACCAATCCAGTAACAGCCATACCGTTGCCATTTTGTTGAATCATAATTTGCTGGCCCATCATGGGTTGCTGGGTTGCGCCAAACAGCATTGGTTGTACTGGCTGAGCCTGCGTCATTTGTTGCTGAACTGGATTCATTTGAATCGGAACCGGTTCAGGAGGTTGATTTGAGGGCATTGACCCATCTGGTTGCATGGTTGGGCTTCAACCACATTTACTTTGAAGATTTCGTAATCAAACTGTACGAGGAGCGGCTTCATTGACTGAAACAGATACACCTGCTGCATATCGCTCGAAATTTGTGTTGAACATTTCAGCCAACTTGTCAGCTGTTGCATCATAAGCACCCTTGTCTTCCCATGTTGTTCTTGGTTGCAGAACATCAGAAGGAACATCTGGACAGGATGTTGGTACTTCAAATCCAAATCGGCCATCTGTGATGTATTCGACATTGTCAAGATCACCGTCAAGTGCAGCGTTGAGCATGGCTCGGGTGTACTTGATCTTCATTCGATTTCCAACACCGTATGGGCCACCATTCCATCCTGTATTGATGAGCCAAGCTGTTGAACCGTTTTGTTCCATTTTCTCTGAAAGAAGATCGGCGTAAACACCAGGATGCATGGGCATGAACGGTTCACCAAAGCAAGCGGAAAAGGTCGCTTGAGGTTCTTTAACGCCAATTTCAGTCCCAGCAACCTTTGCTGTATATCCTGAGATGAAATGGTAGGCTGCTTGTTCAGGAGTAAGACGAGAAATCGGTGGAAGAACACCAAACGCATCACAGGTCAAGAAAATGACATTTTGTGGATGCCCTCCTCGTGAGTCGAGGGTTCTGTTATCGATGAATTCGATTGGATAGGAACCGCGTGTGTTCTGTGTTTTGCTCACATCCGTAAAGTCAGGAACGCCATCTGCATCGAGAACGATGTTCTCAAGAACGGTTCCTCTGCGACGAGTTGTTGCAAAGATTTCTGGCTCGTCTTCTTCCGAAAGGTCGATGAGTTTTGCATAGCATCCACCTTCGAAGTTAAAGACGCCATTTGCTCCCCAACCATGCTCATCATCACCGATAAGAGCGCGCTTAGGATCTGCTGACAGCGTTGTCTTTCCTGTACCAGAAAGACCGAAGAAAATCGCTGTGTTTTCTCCATTTGTGTTTGCAGAACAATGCATTGGAAGGATGCCTTTCTTTGGAAGAATGAGATTCATAATGGAGAAAATTGATTTCTTGATTTCTCCAGCGTATCGGGTTCCACCGATGATGACCTCACCCGCTGCGTAATTGACGATAACAAAGCACTGAGAGTTCAGAGATGCATCACTCGCTTCGAAATGTGGTGCGTGGAAGACTGTGAAATCAGGGGTATGAGAAGCAAGTTGTTCAACGGATGGCCGAACGAACATGTTTCGAGCGAATGTACTGTGCCAAGCATTGTGTGTAATGACACGGATTGGCAATGCTTCAGATGGTTCAGCTCCACATGCAAGGTCTTGCACAAAGAGATGTTCTTGCTCTGAAAGATACTCAATAACTTGAGCACGCAATCGCTCGAACGTTGCAAGGTCTGTGGAGATGTTCACATCTCCCCAATTTACGTCGTTTGTAGTCGATTCTTCGTCAACAATGAATTTGTCATTTGGAGAACGTCCAGTTCGCTCGCCAGTCTCGGTTACAAGAGCACCATGAGCACTTAGAACACCTTCATTGCGAGCGATAGAAATGTCGAGCAGTACATCGGTATTCAGGTTCCAATGAACTTCGCCTTTAGGGCTCAGTCCGTGCGCTGTTAGGGGGGTCGATGTCGGGGTGGAGGTCTCCGCCATGCTTCTTCGTATCGCGGTCTGTCTTTGTCCCTTTCTATTCGGCCATACGAAAATTAGAGCGGAATTGACCTTCAAGGGGGAGGTTTGAAACAGGACTTTGGAGGAGAGGATATCATGGAGGAGGAAACTTCTGACCACGACCTCGTCGAAGACGAAGTCCTGCGAAAGAAGAATTTTGACCGTGGAATGGGCGTCGATTTAGATCGATTCCTTATCACAACCCCTCAACCTGAACCTGAAGTCGAAAAAGAAGAATCTGTAGAAGTTGTTGAAACCGATGCAGCAGTTGGTGAAATCGCTGATTTCTTTTCCGCAGCAAATACAGAACGAAATGAACCAGGGATGGTGAAAAGAGACGGAACCGTTGATGCACCGGCTGCAGAAGATTCCGTCACCGATATCGCCGTACACGGTGAACGCCGTATTGGATTTGGACTGCTTGTTGGCATGGTTTTGGTCTGGTCTGTTCTCGGATGGGTTGTTGGAACCGCATTACCACCACTGCTTGGAGGCCCACTTCTCATCATCATGGGACTTTCCGGGCTATGGGCTGGAGAGAAATGGATTCCAATGCCAAGAATGCATTTGCTCGGTGTAACATGGGTCATTATCTCCATGAAAATTCTCTATGGTTTTGCACTTGATGCGCATCACTGGGGTTGGTTTGATTCTTCACCCTTGGGTGCGGATGAGACCCTTGGAGTGTCTCTTCTTTCATTGATTGGATTCAACGTATACATTGCTCAACGTCATAATGACGATGCAATCGCTGCGCAAGCAACATTGGTCTTGCTCGCTCTTGGAAGTGCTACTGGGGCGCTCTATGACGAAATCGGTGTCGCAACAATGATCTTGTTGGGTACGCTTTCTATGCACGGCTTAGCCGTCTTCAGGAACTCAGGTAACTTGGCAAGTCTAGGTATTGCAGTTTCCTATCTGTGGATTGGACTCCATTCTTTTTCCCAAGAATGGGAAATTGCTGGTATTGAGATTGTCTCATTCGACGATGAACTTCTCCTCTTCATGCTCATGTTTGCAGTTACTGCAACCAATGCGGTCATCGCAACACAATTCCACAAAGCGGACAACTGGTTCTCAGAGGCTGCCAAAGCATTGGGGCTTGGAAAACCAGGACTATGGGCAATATCTGTTGGTTTGGGAATGATCGGTGCGCTTCTCGCCATCGCTGCAAACAGAACTGAAACAGGCTATGCATTAGCCCAATTACTGCTTCTCATCAGTGCATTCGGAGCCTCGTATCTTACTGTCCGTGGGGTCGACTGGAAGCGTTTAGCTCCATTTATCCTCATTCCAGCACCGTTCTTATTGGCACTGGTCATCCTCATGAGTACGGGTGTTTTCTCAATCCCAATCGCTGACTTGAATGGATACAGCCTCTATGCAGTTCTGACTGCGCTATTCACTTCCATCGCCTTACTGAGCAACCAGCAAGCCGTATCTGACCATGTTCTATGGATGGGTGGAATCGTCATTGTCATCCTATTGACGCTGCTTATCCCTGCTGAAGTCGAAGGATGGCGCTTACTGGTTGCACAGGGATCCGTCTGGATTGGCCTTGCATGGCTTGGTGTCCAGCGAAAGTCTCCTTCAATCTCAGGCGTTGCTGTTCTTGTACCGTGGATTTGGTTGTTGATGTTCGCAACCGATATTGAATCCCGGATGTTCTCAAATGATTTCATTCCTGTCGTTTTGAATGAACAACATGTAGCTGCATGGATGCTTATTCTTATTCTACAGCAATTGTATGTTAACGTCAGTCAGGGCGAATCAACGCTAAACCTGGCTGGCCGCCTTGCCGGGTTGAGTGAATTAAGCGCTCGAGCCCGTGATTCAGGATTGCTCCAATTGTGGAATCTTTCCTTCATCGTCTCGCTCGTTACCGTGTGGGGTATTGCTCGTGTGGACGGACTACCCGCTTGGGGATTACTCGCTGTGATGGGAGCCATTCTCATCTTCCATGGAACTTTAGTTGCCCTCGAACAGCATCGTGGTCAACCGCGGACAATGCTCGTTGCTTGGAGCATATTCGCTCTTTTCTTTGGATGGAAGTTCGGCCATACTTCGCTTTATGCAGCAAGTCTGGTAGCAGGGTGTTCGCTCCTTCTGGTTCATTCGGACAAACTGTTCCAAGATGATGATGAAGCGAAAAAGAATCAATCGAACAGCATCGTTACGCTGCAACTTCTCATCATGTGTGGTTTACTTGCAATGCCTGCTTTGCGAGAAGCTGATGCATTGGAACTTACCAATTCTGAGTGGTTCCCAACGGGTGTTGAAGATGCAACCTTCATGGCAATACTCTCTCTTGGGACACTTTACCACTTCTTGCGACGAGTCTTGTTAATGGACAAATTGCTTCCACCAACATTAGCCAGTGTAGCAATGATTTCGACCATGTTATACACAGGTGTTGCTCTTGAAGCAAATCTGATCACAACGTTTGCAATTCTCAGTTTCGTTGGTGCTGGGGGCTATCTCGCAGTTCAAGGTGAATGGCGATCCGGTATGCGCTCCGTGGCTCGAAAAGAAGAGCGTTTACAGGAATTACAATTCAAACAAAATACCCAGGCCTATCTCAATCAGTCTTCCAAGGATACTGGCGTAACGCTCATCGATCCGAAACTTATCGAGTTGGCTGAGAAGCAAAAGAAGCGAGCAAAGCGAACTGGCATTTCTCAACCAGATGACTTGGAAGTAGGAGATATTCAACACCGACCGACAATCGTTCTCTCATTCCTTGGCGTTTCCATACTCGCCTCGATTATGTTCGCGTTCCTTGGTGGTGACCAGACAACGGCAATCGTTCTCTGTGCAAGCATCTCAATTCTCTTCATCAGTTTAGCACGTGTTCGTGCTGAATCTCTGAAGTTACGATTGGTTGACGTTCTTGGAGTTGAAATCCCAATTGCAGTCACTATGGCTGGGCTTGTTCTCGTCCATCTAGCTGGACGGGCCAGTCAAGGTACTGTCTTCCTCGAAGAGCAATTTGATTTGCTGGTGTTAATGGCCAGCCTGATTCTCCTTGGCGGATTTAGTCTCCTCAATCGTAGCGATCTCGGCGTACGAATTCCAAACGTATTGGATATGGTTGTTGGGCTCCTTGTCATCGATCGTCTGTTTGGAATCCTTGCAGGTGGAGAACTACCACTTCCAATGCTTACCAATCCGTTTGAATTTGAAGCGCTTTCATGGACAATTCCTGTCTTCAGTCTTGAGATTGTTCTGATTACTGCAGCCTTGCTGTGGGATTGGGTTGAACGTCAACGTCGTGTACGAGGGCTTCAGGATCATCGAGGCGCTCTCGGCCGCGTCTCATTCGGATTCTCAGTTCTGCTCCTCTCATTCGGACCTGCTGGACTTATCGCTCTTGGATTGATGTTCAACAAGGGATGGGTATGGAAGCAACCAGCTGTCCTCATGCTCGGAATGATGGTCTTACCGTTCGCTCTGAACAGTTTGCTTTGGTGGATTGAAGTTGAATTTGATGTTGCAATTGTTGACATCTGGCTCTCTTCTCTTATCTTTGGAGCGCTAAACCTCATCGCAGCAGCATTTGCAACAGCAACAAATCGCGGGTTATGGATTTCTGCAGTTCTCTGGGCCTCACAGGTCTTGTTTATTCTCAGTGGAATCATCGCTCCTGATCTCCTCATCTTCGTCCTTGAACTGCTCGCTATGTCGGTAACATCGTGGGTTATTGGCGTACTCACATTACGACGTGGATGGAGAATCATTGGATTCCTCAACCTGATTGTGGCATGGATTGTTGCTGGCGTTCTTATCTACCAAGGTATGACTCCACTATCTGGATTTGTACTCTTACTCGTAACAGCTGCTCTGCTTGCAGTGATTACCTACTTGACCCAATCAAGAGACGAATTGCTTGCACGTCAATGAGCCACTGGGTTGAATGTTCTTATCAGAAAATTCTGAATTGAACGCAACATGAGCATTGCATCAAACCCAGGTTTTGCTTGTGCAAATCGAAGAGATACACTGGTCTTTGCTTGAGTTCCGCTGTTACGAATTCCAAGACTGACATCGTTTCCGTTCAATTGACATCGAATAAGCATCAAATTCGGCTCTCCTTCCAGTCCCGTTCGTTGCCAGTTTGTCACCTCTCCAGCAAGGGCGAGATGCGTTATAGCCATTGATTCTACAGAATCTGCATACTGATTTTTACCATCCCACATCCATCGATTTGGATTGGTCACACTTACGCGTCGCTTCCATCCTTTTTCCATCGAACTTGAGGAAGAATGCTGCATTGAAAGTAAGGACATGATCAACGTCATTGCACCGTCACCGACCAAACTCCATGTTGAGCCATTTGGATGAGGCGAGGGTAAGACAAGATGGCCTGAATCTTCAATACCTAACATGATTGGATAAGCGTCACCTGTAAGTGGATGATTCTTGGAAAGAGCATGAGAAAGCCAGCGATCGCCAACTGCAGTTTCAATTCCCTTCATCGATTCTTGCTCATGGACTGATGTAAGAAGCGTCAGGTTTGATTCAATGCTTGCGGCAACAATCCAATCAGCATTCAAAGAAGAAAGAAGTGCGTCAGCGATATCATCACCATCAACAACACAAATCCCGTCGTTTGTTTCTT
>JAKMFY010000221.1 GCA_022425185.1 Candidatus Poseidoniaceae archaeon
ATTTTCAACAGCACCATTATTATGAACCAAATATTGTTTTTTCATGAAATTAGCCATGGCCATCTTAAATGAATCTTTGGCATCTGGCTCGTTAATTTCAGTCGCTTTTTTCAATAGCTGCTCAGTATATTTTCCGTAATGCCCGAATCTGATTTTACCTGATGGATAATTCATTTGCTCAGGTTTCTCATTAAGAATTTCTGGCTTTGGTGTTTCATACGGCGAATCAACATCTAATTTAAAGTCAGACATCAAGAATAAATGTGTCCATAATTTATGTCGATAATCATCAACGTCTCTGAGGTGTGGATTTAGCTGACCCATCACTTCTATAATTGCTTGAGTTGCCCTATTCCTCTCTTCCCTATCCTTGATATCCATAGCATGTGAAATCATGTTTTGAACATTACGTCCATATTCCGGAAGAATTAATTTTTCTCTTGTTGTATTGTATTCCATAAATTATTTTTCTAATAAATTGCCCAAAGCATTTTCGAAAATGTCTTTCGCCTCGTTAACAAAGCTGTAATGCTCATCATCCACTACCATTTTTCCTTTTGTCACATGACCTAGTAATGTAAGATTAACTTTAGTAGATAACATGTACTCCAAAAACTCATCCTCTTCATCTTCAGAAACAGCAACAACGACTCTACCCTGCCCTTCTCCAAAAAGAAATGCATCTTCTCGAATTTCTGAATCAGTAACGATATCGAAACCTAAATTACGATTTAAACACATCTCTACCAAAGTTACATAAAGTCCTCCATCAGCAACATCATGAGCAGCAGTTACCAAATTGTTTTGAATTAACACTTTAATCACTTCTTGCATCTTAAATTCCTTTTCCATATCAAAATACGGCACTGGAGACGACTTAATTCCATGATAGTTGGCAAGATATTCAGACGATCCAATATCCTCTCGATATTCACCAATCAAGAATATCAAATCTCCTTTTGATTTGAAATCCATTGACATCAACTTATTTTTATCTTCAAGAATCCCAATCATACCAATAGTCGGTGTAGGGTATACTGGTATCTCAACCCCATCGGTAACGGATTGATTGTAGAATGATACATTACCCCCGGTTACTGGTGTGTTGAATTTAAGACAAGCCGCTGACATACCTTTAATCGCTCCAACGAACTGCCAATACGATTCTGGATTATACGGATTACCAAAATTCAAGCAATTTGTAACAGCGCTTGGCACACCTCCTGAACACACAATGTTTCGGGCTGCTTCTGAAACGGCAATCATAGTTCCTACCTCAGGGTCAGCATTCACATATCTCGAATTGCAATCAACAGTCATTGCTAATCCTTTATTTGTTCCTTTAATATTTACCACTCCGGCATCAGAAGGAACGTTTGTCGTCATAGTTCTCGTTCCGACCATGGAATCATATTGTTCATACACCCATTTTTTTGATGCAATATTCGGCATAGCCAACAAAGCACGTGCCACATCTTTTAATGATTCAGGTTGATTTACAGAGTCGATATTGAACCTCTTGAATTCTTGATAATAAGCAGGCTCTTTATATTCTCGTTCATACTGAGGAGCTCCTCCACCTAATACGAGAGATTCTGCAGGAACGTCACCTACAAGCTCCCCTCCCATATAATATCGAATTCTTTTGGTGTCTGTTACAACTCCAATTTCTTCAGCATGTAAATCCCATTTGGTGAAAATATCTTTAACTATATCTTCTTTTCCCTTCTGAACAACTACAAGCATTCTTTCTTGGGACTCTGATAGAAGAATTTCATAAGGGAGCATATTCTCTTGTCTAGTAGGAACATGATCTAAATTAATTTCCATACCAACATCCCCTGCGGCACTCATCTCACAAGTTGAACATGTTATTCCAGCCGCTCCCATGTCCTGCATTCCCACAATCGCATCTGTTTTCGATAGCTCCATAGTGGCTTCTAAAAGAAGCTTCTCCATAAATGGATCACCAACCTGAACAGTAGGTAAATCTGAAGCAGAATCTTCTGTTATATCTTTTGAAGCAAAAGCTGCACCTGC
>JAKMFY010000248.1 GCA_022425185.1 Candidatus Poseidoniaceae archaeon
GTTGATGTTGTCATTAAATCTCGAAGAGGTGAAACCGTTATTGCCGCCAAGGACGAAGATCACGTTGTACACAATACCTCAGAAGAATCGCTAGCAAAACTACCAACCGCATTCGGTCCTGAATCCTTAGTTACGGCAGGCAATGCATCTGGAATAGTGGATGGTGCTGCTGCTGTTGTCATAAAATCTGCATCTCAAGCAGCAGCAGATGGTGACAAACCACTTGCTAAACTTGTTGGATGGGGGATTGTTGGATTGGAACCAGCTATCATGGCTTATGGACCAGTACCTGCATCAAGAAAGGCTCTGGAAAGAACCGGACTAACAATCGATGATATCGATTTGTGGGAAATTAACGAAGCATTTGCAGGTCAAGCAGTAGCCTGCGTCAAGGAACTTGGGTTAGATGTGGAAAAGGTCAACGTCAACGGTGGAGCTGTTGGCTTAGGTCATCCTCTGGCAGCTACTGGAACTCGCCTAACCCTTACTCTTGCTCATCAATTGAAACGCTCTGGTGGGAAATACGGAATTGCTACTGCCTGTATAGGCGGTGGACAAGGTATTGCGCTTGTTATTGAATCGCTTTGAAAACAACCTTCAATTGAAATTGAAAATCTCATGTTTCCAAGCAAGGTCTTACTTGGTTCCAGAATTTGTTACACATTCAGGAGTGAATTGGTTCTGTTTTCATCGAAACTCGAGATAATAGGCTGTGTTTATCAATGCTGCAAAGGTAATCCATACGATATAAGCCCATACGAGTTTTGAAGCAATTGGCACAGTTTTGAATGTATAATATGCATAGAGCACTGAAAAAACAATCATGAAAATAATCATGATCAGGGAGATGAGATACTCTGCTGAGTTGAATACACTCGGCCAAAGTAAATTTAACGTAAGTTGAATAATGAACAAAAAAACGATTGTATTGAATTTTTCAAATTTGTCTCGATTCATTACTGTGTAATACATGCTGATGGCAAGAGTTGTGTACAATACTGCCCAAATTGGTCCAACGACCCAGCCAGGAGGTTGAAAGAACGGTTCATATTCTGAGTCAAATGTCAACCGAGTTCCTTCCTTTGATAACGGAATTCTTCTAATTCAAATTCAACATGCGTCGAAGGCTTCGATGATGTATTGAGTGAGAGGACTTGTCCAAGCAAGTTCACTAATTCCATCGTTACCTTGTAACGCATATGCACGGACGACATCGCGAACTCTAACATTGCCATCTGCAGATCGTGCTAGAATTGTTGCCCCTTTGATTGCTTTACCAGTGCCATGTGGGTCATAGACGGTGTCTAACGCATCTGAAAGGAACCAGTCTGCTTTACCCCCTGGTTCTCCCTCATAGGTCTTCTTTGGCCGCTTTGAACCAAACATTCCACCAGATTTGGGTTTGTTTTTCTTAGGAGCCTTTTTTGCAGGAGCTGCTTTCTTTTCAGGTTCTGACTTCTTAGTGCCTGAGGATTTTGGCTTCTCAGAGGTGCTTTCTTCTTTTCCAAGTTCTGCTCGAACTTCTGCTTCGATTTCCTCACGAAGAGAGTCAACATTTGTGTCTGCCGTTGATTTTGCAGCCCTAGCCACAGCATCATCTCTTTCATCTTTAAGCGCTTGAATTACATTGACATAATGACTTGCGACTTCAATAAGGGCAGTTTCCATCGCCGCTTCCATTTGCATCGAGACAACATCAGAGGATGATTCTCTCCACTTACGCCACTGAAGCATTGTATTAGCATGGATATCAGAACCACACTTTGGACAAAAGCTTCGCTTTGGAGGTTTGAGGACGGGGATTGCTCGCATTGCTTCGGGATCAATCCCTTCATGTTCTCCACTCGCAACATCATGAATGTGTGTAGATGCATCCATTCCATGTGTCATAGCACCACGGAATAGACCCTCAGACATGTCTAAGGTACCTGCTTGAATCATATCCCAGCCGCTTGTACCCTTTACAACTGCTCGTACAGCAGCGTTCGCTGCCGGTGATTGCCCCCAGTCGTGGTCTTTTTTGGATACAAGTTCATTTTCGCTTCCCTCGAATGCTTGCCCGATGTCAATATTTGCTCCATCATCCGCAGCAGCGGCAATTCCCATAGTGATTGGATTGGCGCCTTCTTCGACTCGAGCAATCATGTCAAATTTCTCAGCCATGGAGAGATCTTGGCGGTGTCGAATAACATCCTTAAGTTGATTCAAATCGTGGCCAGTAGAAGTGATTGGGCCCTGAGCAAGAAGGTCATGGCCACAGGATAGGCAAAACTTCGCAGCAGCCTCTACACCGACCTCGCATGTCGGACAATAGACGCCTGCCATGGTCAACAGGAGAGTACGACCTCTTTTGAATTCTTAGGGTCGAACGTTTCAAAATAACTTGTTCTTTGATAGTATCATCAAAGGCATTGGTTGAGTAACGAAGTAATTGTATCACGATTCAGTTCAGAAAGGATTGCAGGAAGTCGCGGTCCCTTTTCAACTCCCATAATGGTCAGATATAATGTTCGATAAGCCACACGAGGAGACAATTCGATTGATTTTGCTGAATTTGATATAGCCGCTTGAATCCCCTGACTTGTCCATTCACATGTTGTAAACAGATCAATCAACAGAGGTAATATCCTTCTTTCTTCATCTCCCAATAAAGCTAATGATTCCTGCTTTGGTGTCTCCAAGATGGTAATACGTAATTCTTCAGGGAAATGTCTGGATGCGATCCACGTGCGCATCCTGTTCAGCCGGTCCATCATCGATGGAGACACTTGGTCCTGAATTCCAATTGATGCCCATACATCATCGTCATTGGATTTTGTTTGAGCCAAGAGTGCTAAGTGCCTGAATGTGACTTCTGATGCTTCATTTGATGATGAAATATTCGAGAGTTCAACAGCGATCTGAGCATCTTCTACTGCAACTCTCTTTCGGCGACTTAAATCCTCTCTCGCAAGTTCTATAGCAAAATTTCTAGATGCTGTACGTTCAAACTCATCTGCAAGTGTAACAAGGCCCATTCCCGTATCGAATTCAATCGCTTTGTTTGGTTTGGTTGAAGCAATCAGGTATCTCAGAATTTCTGGAGGAACGAGAGAGAGGGCTTCTAGTGGCCCGATTGTATTTCCTGATGAAGATGACATTGCTCCTTGTCCACGCAGGCTAATCCATTCATATGTTAAATCGACAGGCGCTTTCTTGCCAAACAGTTCAATAATTTCTTTTCCAGTGTCATATGAGCCACCTGCAGCACCGTGATCTTTTCCAAAAGGTTCCATTGTAACTCCAATCCATGCCCATTTTGCAGGCCAATCAATACGCCATGGGAGTTTTCCTTCCCCTTTAGTGACATCACTTCTTCCAGATTTACCGTTCGAATCAATCCATTCGACATATGGGTCATTCCAACCAGTTATTGTAATTCCATCAATAGATCCGTTTGAATCGATAGGATTCCACGGAAACCACTCCTCAGAAAGTTCTCTCCCAGAAACTCGTTCGATGATTTCTCGGATCTCTGCTGCTTTGTTGCATGCAATACGGGCCATGTCGGCAAATTTTCCAGATGCATAGGATTCAAAATTATCTATGAACCTTGGACGTACATCGATTTGATCTAAAGCTTGTTTAAACGGTTCAAGAAAATGGTCGGCATATGAGATTCCTTTTGAAAATCGTTCATGATCTGGCTTTCCATCAGGTCTAGGTGGCGGGATTTGTTTCAACTGATGCCCAATATACATTTCATATTCATCATCAAGAAACGAGTACACCTTTCGTAACGGATCTGCGCTATCGACAATAAATACAAATTCAACATCAAGTCCCGCTTTCTTAGCAGCCCGTGTAAGCATATCGCCTGTTAGAATTTCTCGCAAGTGTCCTATGTGAAATTCCCCACTTGGTGTGATTCCAGTAGAGATGATATGCTTTTCACCACGTTCTGCAAGTCGCTTGGCTGCGACATCGGACCAATGCATCTTTTCAACTCCACTTAAACAGGGACAGCGCGGATTAAGCCACGCAGTGGTACGTTATCGATTTCATTTCGGGCAGTTTTATTGACGAGTACCAAGGCAAGAACTACTTCTCCACCAGCAGCCCTGATGGCAGCAATAGTTTGACTCATTGTTACGCCGCTCGATAATACGTCGTCGATAATGACGACCTTCTTGCCGCCTCCAACTTGACCATACTTGCTAGCACCAGCTCCAGGCTCTCCGTCGACATTTCTGTGTATAGCAACTTCAACATCCAGCGCTTGTGCAACTTCATGAGCAAAAGCGATTCCATTAATCGAAATCCCGACGACGATTTCAGCCTCATCAAATTCTTCCAAGACCACATCTGCCATAATATTGCCAATTGCTGTGATACGTGCTGGTCTGACTCCGATCGTACGCCATCCGATTTGAACATCCGTTGGACGTCTTTCGGTGTTTGTACCAGTCAGGAGCCAAGCAATTGTATCTTGGGATAGAGAAAGTTCATCAGCAATTTGTTGTGAATTCAACCCATCCTTTCGAAGGTTTGTAGCGATTGTTTTCAACTCTTCAATACTTGAGACCATCGTAATCAATTCCTTCCAAAGGGCCACCCTCCATGAATCCTTTGCCCATTTTCGACCCAAAGCCTTGAAGAGAAAGGGGTGTCAGGAGGAACCATGAGCGACTTTGACTATGAATCTCTTCTCAAGCGAGCACGTGAGAACATTCCAGAGGATATTTCCTCTCGCGCTCGATGGAGGCTCCCTGAACCACAGATTATGATTGAAGGTTCGAATACCATTCTACGAAACTTTACAGAAGTTGTTGGAATGATGGATCGTGATGACAATCACGTTTACCAGTATATCTTGAATGAATTAGGAACTTCTGGGTCCCGAGACGGCCCTCGTGCTCGATTTAAAGGACGGATTCCACCAAAGCGATTGAAAAAAGCAATTGTCGGGTATGTAAATACTTACATCAAGTGCACTCAATGTGGTGCTCCCGATACAGTCTTTGTAAAACAAGACCGAACAACACTCTTGAAATGCCAAGCATGCGGTGCAACAAGACCTGTCAAACTTTGATCATTCAGATTCGAGTTTCATCAAATTGTTTGTACCAATCGTGCCATCTTTTAGATGTTGAATAATCGATGTGATGTCCATATCTTTTGATAATGTATACCAGGTTCCTTCAGGATATACTACGCAAGCAATTCCATTCTCACAGAAATCAAGGCATCCTGATTTTTGAACTCGAATAGATGGAAGTCCCTCATCTCGAATTGCTTGTTTGATTCGTGGTAATAACTCGAGGCTTCCACGATTCTTGCAACTTGGACGAGCGGATCCAGTCGGTCGTTCGTGACCGCAAATGAACATATGTCGGTCATATCCAGGTGCCTTTCTCCCCTTAGGATCGATGGCCATTGAATCATTCTCCGAGGGTATTAATCAGTGTTGCAAGATTATAATCCATTTCAGTAATTGCCTTTGCATCATGTGTTGTGAGTTCAATTACTACATATCCCCATCCAAAATGGATGTCAGCATGATGATTCTTTTGTTCACACAATATACTCACTTCGTCAACAAAAGACTTTGCCTGTAAGAAGTTTTCAAATTCGAACTCACGCATAAGACATTGCTCTACAACAGACCAACCCTCTGGGGCCTCCATCTGTTCATCCCCAAAGATGGGCGTCATCGTTGCCTGTAGTCTCTTTCTCAACCTTTTCGTGAAGTGTAGAACGACGCTTCATATCTTCTCTTTCAAAAGCAAGGAGTTCCTTGTCATCGATGTATGCTGGGCGCATGTGAGCTACGAGAATAATCTGAACGATGGTATCTCTGGAAACGAATCTACGGGCTCCACTTTCGTCAAGAATTTCAAGACTCGATTTTCCAGATGAAATCAAACGGCCACGAATCCATTGTTCTGAATCGGTAAGAAACGCTCTTGCATCAATCTGAATTTCAACGATATCATCTCTTCGCAGACCATTCCGTCGCTCTAGAAGATCGCCATTGGTTATTCCTTGTATGCTGTCCAAGTCAGGTGAGCCAAGTTCTTTCCATAGGGAAGTAGCCCATTTGGGGAGTTCTACTTTCGATGATTTTTTCGCCATGTTCCACTCTGGGAGCCGACCCTACATGAACAATGTGCAATTACAACATCCACGACATTTTGATGTGATGGGTTCATGAAGGGTTGTCGCTCCGGATGACATGGGGTACCTATGAAGGTGACATGGCGTCAATTGCCAACTGTGCTGTTTGAGGATGAGGTCCTCGACAAAGCATTCTCTAGGGCTCGAAAGGCTGCAGACCGAGTCGATGACTACAATCGTGTCTTTCGTACGAGAAAACAACTTACTCGTATGATCCAAACTGCAGCAGATATCATCGACACATTGTTCAGGGAAACCGTTCAAACTTGGCCGTCATTGGATCACTCCCCACAATTTGATCTCGCAATGATTGAGGCCTGTGTTGGTACTGATGATTATCGTCATCACCTCTCAATGCTTCAATGGGGTGGAACTCAAGTTCTACGCATTGCTACTCAAAACACACGAAAGATTGTTCGAACCGCTCAAATTGAACTGATGCATGAGGCTCGTAGGGAAGCTTATGGGCGAATTGGTTCGATTCTCGGACGTGTTGGCCCATCTTTGAAGTGGCTCAATGAAGCTCGAGAGACTCTTAAAGCTCTTCCTCAAATCGAAACATTGCTTCCTTGCATCGTCGTTTGTGGTGCACCCAATGTAGGGAAGTCGGCTTTCATTTCAGCACTCTCGTCAGGAAATATGGAAGTAAATCATTATCCTTTCACAACAAAACAGATTCACGTTGGGCATTTTACTCATCGTCGTTTGGTGCATCAATTGGTTGACACCCCAGGGTTGCTTGATAGGCCGATGAGTCGTAGGAATGCCATCGAACAACAAGCCATTGCTGCGCTTGAGAACATTGGCTCTCTTGTTTTGTTCCTTCTCGATACAAGTGAAGCATGTGGAACACCGCTCGAAGAACAATTGAATTTGCTTGAAGACGTGGATCGTCTGCTCCCTGGCACCGATATGCTCGTAGTCACCTCAAAAGCAGATCTTCTCACACCACGTCCAGAAGGATGGGATCTCGTCCAGCAAGAAGAACTGGCATGGAGAGAAGCTGGCTCGAAAGGAACACCTGAATTGCCTCTACTCTACGACCAAGAAGGCCGTCCAACAATGAGTGCAACAGAAGAGGTTGGACTTGATGCGTTGCGTTTAGAAATTGTTCGAAGAGTCAAAGCCGCTCAACCTATCGACCCAATGAAGTTGCCAGAAGGTTGGCATAGAAGAGACGAGTGAATTCACATTATTCTTGCAAGCAGTGGCAACACTGTAATGAATGCAAATATTCCGAAGAAAATGAGCATCCATTTGCGCATGCGCTCCTTGTTTTTCTCGTCTTTTTCATAACGTTCGATGCATTCCTCGACCTTGCAAACTCTTTCTTCGGATTTACCTGGGATGTCAATTCCGCAGATTCGACAATGCTTGTGCGATGGAATCAACGCTTGAGCCTTTGAACGCTTTGGCATGTTCTTTGCTTTCTTTCTAATTGCTTCAGCATCGACCATTGATATCACTCCGGGCGAACTAAGGTTCCCTCAAACGGCCTACCTTCCAATGCATCTTCAAGTCGACGGATATCTCGTCCATCAAGAACTCCAATTCGCAGCAGAGCATCTTTTGCCCATTGAACAGCTATTGGATCAACCGCTGCGCTTTGCCCGGGTTGCAGTGATTTTGTACCGGTAATTGCACTTAACTCCTCCAATGTCATCTCTTCTATAGCAGTTGCAGCATCATCCTTTCTTGGATCTGCTGTGTAAACATGAGACACATTTGTGGCGATGATGACATGGGCAGAACCTGAATCACGTGCAAAGGCAACACTGACGGCATCTGTAGTATGTCCTGGTTTAGTTCCTCCCATAATGACGATATTGAACGAGTCAAACATTGCTGCAGCCTCAGAAGTTGTTTCTGGTATGGAAGGCGCTACTTTACAGCCAATTTCTTGTAACATCTTCTGAAGGATTGTGGCGTTCAATCGAGTAGCAGCTATGCCTATTTCATCGAGACGGAATCGATCACGAATGACTTCATTTGCAAGATTAATCCCTTCTCTTGCAGGCTTTCCACCTCCTACTACGATTCCTATTTTCCTTCCATTACCTTCGATATGAACCAAGGTCTGGCGTAGTTGCCCTAACCATGTCTTCACATCATGGTCTCCGTAAAGGAGCGAACCGCCGAGTGCGACAATGACTGGTGCAACCATGTTGTCGCCTAATGATGGCGCTTCTTAGGCGTTGTCCAACCAAATCTTAGGCGAGGGTTGAAAACCCTTGGTTCGACCCCATTGGTAGAGGGAAGAGGTATGTCGGAAGATGCTGAATTAGCGACAAGACGTCTTCGACTTAAATTGGCCTTAGAAGACCTAAGGGAAATGAAAGGTTATGGGACGGAGTTAGTTACTGTCATTATTCCACCAGATCGACAAATCAGTGATGCTCGTTCTCTGCTGCAAAACGAGCACGGACAAGCAGCGAATATCAAATCCAAAGGGACTCGAAAGAACGTTCAAGGAGCCATTGAGTCTGCCATCTCCTCACTTTCTAGATTCAAAAATCCTGGGGAAAGGGGAATCGCTCTTTTCACCGGTGCCATCATTGTAGGCAACAACAAGACGCGTCAAACAACTGTTGTTATTGATGATCCACCCCAATCACTTCTATCATTCAGGTATCGTTGTGACTCAGTCTTCGAATTAACACAACTTGAAGACATGCTTGTCGATAAGCGGTCATACGGTTTGTTTGTAATCGATAGAGCGGAGGCTGCATATGGTATTGCTTCAGGAAAGCGAATACATGTGCAAGAACATCTCGTTTCGAATATCATGGGCAAACACCGACAAGGTGGTCAATCCGCTCAACGTTTCGAGCGGTTGATCGAAGAGGCTGCACATAACTTCTTCAAGCGAGCAACAGAACATGCTTGTTCGTATTGGTTACCGAATCTTGAGAACATCCAGGCAATTATCATTGGAGGCCCTGGCGCAACAAAGGATTTCGTTGTGCGGAACGAATATTTCCATCATGAGATTGCGAAGAGAATCGCAAAAACCACTTTCGATGTAGGTTATTCAAATGAATCTGGAGTTCGTGAATTAGTCGGTAATGCTGGCGCAATGATGGGTGAGATTGAACTCGATGCTGAACGTCAAATGATGAATCGATTTCTTTCAGAACTTATCAAAACGCATCCAAAGGCAACCTATGGTGAGATGATGATTCGTCAGGCGCTTCAACAAGGAGCTGTTGATACCTTACTCATTTCTGAGAGTATGAGAAAGAACTCTGTTGAAATTGAATGCGGCTCGTGTGGCCACACATGGGCTGCTTCTGTAGGGCGAACTGAAGAGTTGCCAAATTGCCCTTCCTGTAAAGCAAGTAATGACTCACATAAGGAATTGAGCAGTGTTTCATTGATTGATGCTCTTTCTGAGATGGCATCGATATCTAATAGCGAAGTTGTATTCATTTCCATTGATACCGAGGAAGGTTCACAACTTGCTCTTGGATTTGCTGGACTCGCAGCAATCCTTCGTTATCCAATGATGTGAGGTTTCAAAATGAAATTACTGCGTCATATTATCGAACCCCATCTTGAGACACTACTCGCTTCCAAAGGTATTGAACATGGAATGTGGGCTTCCGCATTGCAACCTAGCAGAGAATCAGATCAAGGGGACCTAACATTGCCTTGCTTCGCTTTTGCTTCTGTTCTACGCCAAGCACCGCAACAGATTGCTGACGCCATTGCAAAGGAATTCCCTACACTTGATTGCTTACAATCGATTGGGGCTGTGAATGGTTATCTCAACTTCAAAGCAAACCCAGTATGGCTTGCAGAGCAGATTCTTGCGGGAATGGTTCGTGTAGGAGATGCCACAAAGAATTCTGAATCTGCTTCTCGTTCGGTATTAATTGAACACACTTCTGCAAATCCAAACGGTCCATTTCACGTAGGAAGAGCTCGAAACGCAATTCTTGGTGACACTCTTGTTCGATTACATCGTCTCCATGGCGATGAGGTACGTGCTGAGTATTATGTTGATGATATGGGTAAGCAAGTTGGCGTTCTCGCTTGGGCATTAGAACATCTATCGGAAGAGGATGTAAATTCTATACTCTCTGACCGAAGTAAACCCTCTGAACGCTGGCTTCACAAAGAAGACCATCAGAGAGTACGTTGGTATCAAGCAGCTCAGATATTGCGTTCGGATTCTGATGAGGCTAAGAAAGCGGAGATTGAATCTGAAATAGGACGACTTGTTCATGCGAGTGAACATGGTGATCAAGAAGTACTTCAGTCATTTGAAAATGCATATTCACCTGTTCTCGATGGTATGCTCAAAACGCTTAGTCGTCTTGGTATCTCATTTACCACCTTCACCAAGGAATCTAAGTTTGTGGTCGAAGGCACGGTTTCCCAACTCATGGAAACACTGGACAAATTGGAAATTGCAGGTACTGCTGATAATGGGGCTGGCTATCTCGATCTCGGTGCTCGTGGTCTGAAAGGCAAGACGGAATTCTTCTATAGAAGAGGAGATGGTTCTTCACTCTATGCAACAAGAGACGTGGCTTATCATCAGTGGAAATGGGGTCAATCAAATCGACTCATCAACGTACTCGGTGAGGATCACAAACTCCAAGCTAAGCAAGTTGGTATGACC
>JAKMFY010000264.1 GCA_022425185.1 Candidatus Poseidoniaceae archaeon
GGTAAGAAGAGTCCAATCCACTCTACGAGTCGTGCTTCCATGGTAAGGTGCAGAGTTCGAAGTTCGTCACTCGCCCTTAACAGATGTTCAAGACGACGATCGGGATCACCAGCAGACATCGCAACACCTTCTTCAGCAATCGATAGGGCTGCAGTATCTGCAGACATTTGTTGTTCATCTGTTGGGAGAGGGTAGTTCGCTTCTGGTAGATTTTCCGAGCCGTGTGGTGTTGGCTTCGCTTCAGGGAATCGTTCGTGAAGTAATTTAGCTTCTGGAGGCAATTGACCTTTAGCCACTAACTGCAAGCGTTCTTTAGCACCTTGTACTGAAAAATTACCGTCGTTTACTTCGATGTCGAGAAAGTCACCAAATTCGTTTACGACGGCCGCAGATTGCCAAGAATACCAGAGCCACATACTTCGTGGGAGGGTGTCTTCAAGTTCAACCTTGTCGTTGCCTATTGAGAATTGAATCTATTCCCTGAAGAAAATACAATTTACTAAGACTCAACCATTATGATTAAATGATGAAGGAAGATGGCAGGTCATGTTTTGCCCGAATTGTGGTACGCTCTCATTCCCAAGTCCTTCTGGTGACATTACGTGCACCAACTACAAATGTGGTTATACAGGACCTGCAAATGTGAAAATGAAGGTACAGGGTAAAGAAATTGATCTCTCCAAAACCAAGACTACTACAAAGGCACAAAAGAGAGAATACGACATTATCAAAGATTCAGACCAAAGAAAAGGAGTCTTGTCTACAGAATCCTATATGTGCCCAAAATGCGATTGTACAGAAGTCTACTTTTATCTTGAACAAACTCGATCATCTGATGAACCAGAAACAAGAATGCTTACATGCAAAGATTGTGGTCACGGATGGAGAGAATACTGAATCAGTAATCGCTTTCAACACGTGGTGCTAGGAAGTAATCAACTTCAGCAGCACCGTCTTCAAATGAGAAATTCATTGCCAACGGGAAGTTCTCTCCAAATTGGATTGTAACACTATCTTGTGGGCCAAAGCGTCGGGAAAGTGGTTCGAGATATGTTAGACTGTATTGGCTTCGAGCAGCGCCACTACAAACTAACTCTTCGACTTCATCTTTATCGAAGGAGATATCGACAGAGTCGGTATTGTTTCGAACATGTACTTTGAAAGAAGATTCATCAATGCTGAAGTTGACTAAATCTCCAACTTGCTTTGCTGCTTTGAGAGCCTGGCCTAATTCTGAACCGTTCATTACTACTTTGCAAGGCAGATCCAGTTTAGGTAATGAAGGTGGAGAAGCCATCGTTGAATTGTCCAAAGGACGTAGGTTACGTACAATCTTACCGAGGCTCATTGTGAAGTCGCCTCCTTCTTTGTGTGTCATTTCGATAAGTTCGCCGACTGAGCCGAGAGAGGTGACTTCTCGAATTTTCTTCATCTCCAATCCGATTTGCTTAGAATCGAGTTCCCATCCATCGAAAGCTGCAGCATCGACTGTTAGTTTTATCATTGCAACGTGCGATGAATCGACAACTCTTACCGTTAGGCCATCTTCTGCAAAATCAAACCGGGCATCTTCGATTACGATCATGAGCGTATCGAGTATCTTAGTTATCAGTTCTTGACGGGCTGTGATGTTCAACATATGAGGCATCCCTACAATAAACTCGGTCTTCGACGGCTTATGAACTTAGCATAGAAGAGAACATCAATTTAGGCTTAAACGGGGGGTGCTTAAAATCGACGTCTTCATGAACCCTCGGCAGAAGTCATTCCCATGTCAGAACTTCTAACTATCGCATTAGTACTCATCGGAAGCCTCCTCGGTCTGGGAATAGGCTGGCTTCTTGCGAAAATTAAATTCTCAACCAAACTTGTACTCGCAGAAGCAGAAACACAAGCTGCACTTGGTAACAAACAGACGCTTGTTGCTGAGATGGAAAGCGTGGCCGCGACAGTTGCTCGGCAGAATTCTGAAGACTTCCTCAGATTAGCCGAGGAGCGATTGGGAAAGGTGCAATCTGAAGCAGGAAAGGACTATGATGCACGTAAAAAAGAGGTTGAATTACTTGTTTCTCCTATCAAAGATCATCTCGAGAAGTTAGAGAAAGCAACTACTGAGATGGAGAAGAACAGAGAAGGAGCTTACCATGGAATCAAGCGGATGGTTGAAGGATTACAAGAACAAACAACCAGTCTACGAGATACAAATGTCAAATTATCAACTGCACTGAGAGGCTCTGTCAAAGCCAGAGGAAATTGGGGGCAGGTAGCTCTGAAGAATATCGCAGAAGCCGCCGGAATGCTCGAACATTGTGATTTTGATGTCGAAGTCACCTTGAAATCTGGAGCAGGTGGTGCGAGGGTTGATCTCTTGGCTAAAATACCAAACGGTGGACATGTACCAGTCGATTCAAAGGTACCACTCGCCGCATATTGGGATGGCCTTGACCTCGACGATGGAGAAGCAAGGGCTCTGAAAATGAAAGAACATGCCAATGATGTAAAGAAGCATGTTAATGATCTCGCTAATCGCGATTATCCAAGACTGCTGGAGGGTACTGATTTTACCGTTATGTTCATTCCTGCTGAACCAATTCTTTCAACTGCATTTGAATACGAACCCAGTCTTCAAGAATATGCTTTCAATAAACATGTGTTAATTGTAACCCCGGTTACGCTTCTTGCACTTCTACGCACTGTAGGTTTGTATTGGCAGCAACAATCTATGGCGGAAAATGCGAAGGAAATCCATGCTCAAGCACGAGAGTTCTATGGAAGAGCAGCAAAGTTTAGTCATGATTTGGCAAAGATGGGTAAAAATCTCAATACAGTCGTAGGGGCTTACAATGATGCCGTTGCGTCATATGACGCAAGACTCATCCCCGCAGGCAAGAAATTAGACTCTCTCAAAGTAACCGAGGGAGCCCAAAAGAAATTAGCGGAGTTACCAGAGGTATCGAGTGCCATTCGCGACGTGAAAAATATCGCTAAAACCAAGTCCGAAGAGTGAAACATCTTTTTGATATGTAAGTTCATTCTGGGAGAGCCATGGTGGAACAGGTTCTAAAAGAGGATGGAACTCCTTACAAGGTTGCCATTCTCATACCGACTATCAACAACGCAGATGAGTTGGACATTGTTCTTAATCGCCTGACACAGCAAACATATCCTGAAATTGAAATCGTTATTTCAGATTCGAAATCGAGAGACCATACAAAAGATGTGTGCGAGAAATATGGTGCTACATGGATTGAAGACCCATCCACGAATCGAGCCGATGCTTGCAATTTTGCACTACGGCAGATGGACCATGACCTTGTACTCTTCACTGATGACGACACAGTACCACCGCTTGACTGGGCTGAGAAACTCATTCGATGGTTCAAGGATCCAGAAGTCGGCGCAGTTGGTGGACCAAATTTTGCGCCAGATGATGATCCATTTGGAGCAAAATGTGCTGATGTTGCATTCTGTACCAAATTTATGACAGCAGGGACACGCTATGGCGCTCAACCCAGAGGTGAACTGGTTCCAATCACGCACAATCCTGGAGTTAATTGTGCTCATCGAATGGAAAATCTGCGTCAGGTCAATTTCTTTGAACCAGGATGTATTGGTGCCGAAGATGTTGTCCTTGATGCAAAGATACAGAGGGAAGGGCACAAACTCTTCATCGACCCATCCAATGTTATGCCTCATCGTCGACGCCGACCATTCAAGCCTTACATGAAGCAGATGAGAAATTATGGATATACTCGAATGGTTGCCAATAAGCGATGGCCAGAGATTGCTACATGGTCGCATACTGCCATTGGATTCTTCCCATGGCTTACTGCTATGGCTATTCTCGCTCTTGTTGCTGGAATCGTAACTGGTGGAGCGACAGACTATCCTTGGTTCTCCCTTGATGGTGATTGGACTTGGTCTCGATTGGCTGTACACGGAACACTCGGCCTCATGGGCTTTTACGTCGGCCTCTCTTGGCTAGGAGCTGCAATTGGAACAAGCCCTCACCGTTCGATAGGAACTGTTGCACTTGCCCCACTCTTTGTTTTCCTTGCTCATTGGGCATACGGACAAGGCGTCAACAAAGCATGGAGAGAAGTTCGTAAAACAGGCGGAGCCGCTGGTGTTGGTCGTCAAATTGATGACCGTGAACGTACACTCTGATGAGAAATCATCTCACAGCCTCATAACTTAGCACAAGGGCTTTGTAACCTTATTCAGAAGGACTAACATGCCTGAGCAGGTTCAGAATGATGTTTCTGATCAGGAAGAGATATGGATGTCTATACGGTCAATCCTGTCTATTTTACGGGTGCTCATACTCATATCGACAATTGTTGTTTCTGAGTTTTTTGAAGACCACTACATCCTCGAATTAACTGTTGCAATATGGTCACTCATCGTTGGAATACCCTTGTTTTTCCTGATTTCATTGCTCATTCTTTGGGGGAATAAAGCCTTCATACCAGTCTCTACGAAAGAACAGATTGACACTGTTCTTCGTCCGATTCTAAAAAGAACCTAATCAAAGGCCAGCCATATCGCCAGTTTGAATAATCCATTGACTGGAGTAAACACCTTTGTGTTCAAGCAGTTCATCGTGCTTACCTCGCTCAACGACTGCGCCGTCAACCATTGCAAGAATCTCATTCGCATTACGGATTGTACTCAGACGATGTGCGACTGCAATTGTTGCCCTTCCTGAACCTGTACTAAGCAGGTTTTCCTGAATACGACGTTCTGTTTCAGCATCGAGGGCACTTGAGGCTTCATCGAGAATTAACAAAGATGGCTTCTTCAATAACGCTCGAGCAAGAGACACTCTTGCACGCTGTCCGCCACTTAATTTCGCTCCTCTATCGCCGACCATTGTTTCCATTCCGTCTTCGAGTTCCTTGACAAATTCGAGCGCACCTGCAAGTTCAAGCGCTATGCTAAGATCCTCATCTGTAGCTTCTTGATTGTATCTTACATTGTCTCGAATTGTTCCATAGAAAAGGAATGGATCTTGACTCACAAATCCAATCGCATCACGAACACTTTCGAGCGTGTAATTGTTGATATCATTTCCGTTGATCAAGACCTCTCCGCTATCTGGGACATAGTAACGCATTAGCAACTTCAGGATTGTTGTTTTACCTGCCCCAGTGTGACCCATGACTCCGAGGAATTGGCCTCCAGCAACAGAGAATGATATTCCACTGAGTACCTTAGTCGATGTATTCGGATACGTGAAATGTACATCCCTGAATTCAATCGATTCAATTGGCCCGAGAAGTGCAGTAGCCTCATCTGCGTCTACGATTGTTGGTTCCAAATCAATCGCTGCAAAAACTCGCCTTGCAGCGGCTTCACCACGTTGGAGTTGATTTACAAGAATTCCAAAGATGAACATTGGCATGGTCATACGTGTACTGATCAAAAGGAATGTTACGAGTTGTCCGGTTGTAATCTCATCTTCCTTAGCAAGCCATCCACCTGCTGTAACAAGGAGACCGAATGCTATACCAGCAACTACGTAAATCATCGGAACAAATCGGTTCCTGTCTTTACTTGCCTCCATTGCCTGTTCTTTGTAGGAGCCTGATTCCCGTTCAACTCGTTCTGCTTCCCATTCTTCAGCATTGTAGGCTTGAACTACCGCAATCCCTGAAATGAGGTTCTCTAAAACTGCAGTGATATCTCCAGTTGACTCACGTTGTTTTCTGTACTTGCGTTGAACGCTTGTCGAGAACCAATAGACGATAGGAACGATCAGAATAATTGGTCCGAAGAGGACAATTGCGAGTTTCCAAGACATGAACACAAGAATAAGGAAAGCAGTAAGGAATGTCACGACAATCCGTATAATTGAAGTGGAAGAATCCGATACAACATCCTCAAGTTGATTTACATCGCTTGATAAAACAGACATAATCTGTCCTGTCTGCCTCATATCGTAATACGAGGCCTCCATTGCGATGAGTGACCGGGTAGCATCCATTCGTAAATCGTGTTGAATCTTGTAACCCAATGTTTGCCATGAATATTCAGAGATACCTTGGAAAATGGCAAGACAAAAGAAGCCAAGGAAAATCAGTACTCCGTAACCTACTGCTGGATCTCCACCAAATGAGGTTACGAAATCTTGGATGATTTGAGGACCAGACAAAGCGTCACCCGTGAAATAGTCCACCGCTAGACCAATGGCTACGAATGGCATTAAGTCGAAGAAACGTGCTGTTGCGTTACCAAGCACTCCGGCTAAAACTCGCCCAGGATAGCGTTTTGCATAAGGTACAACACGCCAAATTTGACGGCCAAGAACCTGCGATTTCTCGTTAATTTCCGATGGTGCCATCGAATCCTGAGGTGCCCCGCTTCTTCCTCTCATGTTCGGGGCTACAGCCCATTTCCTTTGAATGCTCGTAAGTCAATATTTTACGATGTTAGCAAATCATTCATGAGTGACCGATGTCAAGACAACACCATGGCGGCTCAACGCATGCGCGTTTCATTCTTCCTAGTTTCGATAATGCTGGTTCAATTAATGGCCCCATTGACATCAGCGAACACTGATACTCAACCTGGAATTATACTCGAGACCAATGCTGAGCTTGATCTCCTCAATCAGTTGGGAATTAATCCAACGAAAGACCATGCAGAAGGCTGGTACAATGCTGAAGAAGGCGTAGGAACCATCGACTTATTGTATCGAGATGCAACTGTCACTCCAGTTGAAGATTGGCCTAATCGAGCCAATGAAAATGTCCTCTCAGGATACTACATCCTCACTCACACGTATCCTGTACCAACAGAATGGGAAGGCGAATTAAATGATGCAGGAATTGATTGTTTCTCCTTTTTACCTGTCAACGGATTCCATTGTGAATTGAATAAACATTCAACGAAGCAACTTGATTCATTAGGTGTTGAAGGAATCGTAAAACTCGACCCTACTGACAAAATGAGTCGCGGTTTAGCCAGGATTTTAACAGGTGATCTTTCAAGCACATCGGAACTCATCTACCAACAAGATGTGGTTCCAGTCAACCTTCTACTCAGCGGTAAAACACTTCCTGAAGAAATCTACTCAATGAACGATATCGAGATTACATATCATGTGGGGAGATTTGCTACAGTCTACATACAACCCTCATCCTCTGCGATATCTTGGTTAGCAAATCAGAATGAGATTGAATGGCTAGAAGAGGAGTTTTGGTACACGCATACCAATGATGAAGCTGATGCAGTTCTAAAGGCACCTGACTTATGGAGCCAAGCAACAATGAGCGGAATCAACTCTTCATGGGATTATGTCGATGGAACCGGCATTATCGTAGCCGTCGCAGATTCAGGACTTGACAGCGGTACAAATGATTCCACTATGCATCCAGATTTTAGAGACCACATCGTTGATATTGTCTCACTTCCAATGACACCATGGTGGGCATCTACATGCGGGTCCCCTGCAAACGACGGAGCAGAGGATATCGATGGACATGGCACACACGTTGCGGGTTCTGTCCTAGGGGATGGGACTGATTCTTCTGGAAACATCAAAGGCATGGCTCCTGAAGCAAGATTGTATTTCCAATCTGTTGGATCATGGTGTGCAAGTAACCCTGCTGGTGAGCGAAATACGCTACTAGGAATTCCTACAAACAAAACTGATTTGTTTAGATTTGCTGCTGAAAATGGTTCGCGAGTCCATACTAATTCTTGGGGCAGCACCTGCATGGGCGCTTGTTACAGCGAGTACACTCTAGGATCATTACAAGCAGACATAGCAGCGAGAGAATATACGAATATGACAATCTTATTTTCTGCAGGAAACTCAGGGGTGGATGCAAACTCTAATGGAGAGATTGATTTCGATTCGTTAGGAAACCCGGCAACTGCAAAGAATGTCTTTACTGTTGGGGCGAGTGAAAATAATCGACCGTCACTAAACTACATCTGGGGAAATTCATACAGTTCTCCAATAAATAATGACTTAAGAGCCGATAATATAAGTGGAATGGCTGCATTTTCAAGCCGTGGACCTGTCGATGATGGGCGGTTGAAACCAGATATTTCTGCGCCTGGAACATTTATTCTTTCGACTAAATCAAGGTCAACAAGTTCTGTTGGTTGGCTGGCATACAACTCAAGTTATACGTACATGGGCGGAACGAGCATGTCAACGCCGTTGACTGCTGGAGCAACTGCTCTTCTCCTAGAACACCTCATCGACAATCGAGGTCATCAAGACCCAAGTTCTGCGTTGGTTAAGGCAATCTTTGCTGCAAGCGCACACGACATGATGGGTCAATACAACGA
>JAKMFY010000271.1 GCA_022425185.1 Candidatus Poseidoniaceae archaeon
GAGTTCACACTTCTCGAAAAACCATGGAAAGACTTGGTTAAACTAGCAGTTTTGGAGACGGAACTTCCCGGCCAAGATGAGGACGGAGAGACCATCTCAACATCCCCTCGATTCAGGCGAGGACGTCGTAGAGGTAAACAGCAAGCAACGATTGCTACTCCAGAAGAAGTCGCCGTTATGGATTCAGAAACTCCTGCTCTACGTTTCGCTTTGATTTTGGTAAACAAACTTCTTCACGTTGATCAATGGTCAGAAGAGGATAGTGGCGATTTAGAAAAGGAATTGAGGAATAGGTGCTTGGAACAAGGTGTACACCCAGTATGGCATGAAATGGCAAAACGGTGTGATTTGTTTGGTCAATTCTCAGCTTGCCCTCTTCTTGAGGTAAAACCTGATGCAGAGGCAGGAATAGAATTGTCTGCATCTTCAATTAATCCATACAGCATAACGTCCTGTCTAAACGTTTTCAAATCCGTTTCTGAATCGAGTTTTTCTGCCGAAGAATTGGTTGCTATGAATCGATTGATCAAACGCCTTTCCTCTGGCCGATGGCCTAAAGTGGATCCAATTCTTTTGGAATTAGAAAATGATCTTTCACTTATTTCTCTTCTCATTTCAATGAATACAAACGAAAATATTGATTCAATCTTTGAGAATACCCATGGCGTTGAAAGTATACAAAGTGACCGATATCAACTGCTTCATGAATTGACAAATGGCACAATGGAGTGGAATGACGAATTGCTCAAGCAAGATGATGACGAATTGGGAAGTGCGATATTAGAGGCGGCTTGGAAGAATGGTCCAATCGATGAAATGAATCCATCAACAGAACAGCTTGAATCAGGTCTATCGATTCTTCTCGAACAACAAGCATCGGCCCAGCGTGTAGGCGCAGTGCGATGGAAAATGTTGCAATCTTACGTATCATCGGATCGTAAGGAAGATGCTTTGGCTGTTATTGAAACAATTACCTTAGAGCATGAATCTGATGCATCAGAATTGCTTCCTCTCTTAGTGGAACTCGACAGTGCTCAAGCATATACTTGGCTTGCTAAGAACATCGAGAATATCGACGAAGGCGGTCTCATTTCCATAGGAAGGGAAGAGAGAATTCCACTTGAATTACGCTCTAAATCTCTTGTCCTCCTCAAGCAAATGAATGGTGAAGGATGGCAAGAATCCCAGGCCATCTCAGTTCACGTATTCCTTCAATCGATGGATTTGAACAATCTATCTGAGATGCTTCTTGAAGACTCGCTTGCCATTCTTTCACATCCATACGAAACTCTTCTTGTTGCCCACCTGCTTTCTGCATCGCATCCAGAAGAAGTCTGGAAACAGGCCAGAAATGCAAGAAAAGAGGCTTTGCAAAACATTCACAGTTCAGAGTTACCTGAGCAGATGAAGAAAGATGAACATAAATTATTACTGCTTCTTGAAGGCCGAATTGACAAATCAGTAAACAATGTTGAATTAGGGATGTCACTTGGGAAAAACGGCCTCAAGGCAATGAATCAAATTGTCAAAGCGCTTTCTTCCGGAGGATCGCACTTAGTCGATGAAACACAACTTAGCAACCTTGCTGAAGCTCTCGTTGATGCAGAAACTACGCCACTTGCAAAAGCACTTCTTTCAACGATCATTTCTAAACTCCGATTGAACAATGCTCGTCTTGCGTTGGAGAATGGAGACGATACGGCTGCGGTAATTTCATTGTTAGAAATGGTTCTTCAACAACACGACGCCCCATTCACAATCATAGATGGTGTTCGTCAATTGATGTATGAGTTCGACCTTGGTATTGAAGGGCTGGTGCAATGGTATCAAAGCTCACATCAACGTTCAATCTGGGCACTTCTTTCTCAAGCGACACTTCAAGCATCTCAAGGAAAGAATTTGAGTGCTGCTCGCCTTTTCAAGCGTGCTGCCGACTCAAAGAAATTTGACTATGATGAAGAGATTATGTTGTACAGGAAGGCATTGATTCATCTAGCCTTTGATAGAAAGTGGGGTGAAGCAAAACAACTTCTTGCAGATCATCCAAATTTAAGAGCAGCAATCACAAAGAGATTCCAACTCTACCTTGATGTATCTCATCAGGCCTCTATCCAAGAAACTGAAAAAGCGACATCGATGCTCAAGAACTTCGTCAAAACGATTGAAACAACGACGGAAGAAACTGAGGAAGGGCCACGCACTCGTAATCGTACAATTTTCAAAGAAGACGAACTTGACTTGCTTCATTCCTACCCAGACGAGCATCCGAAACCTCTTCCGAGTGAACCGTTTACAGGAAGAATCCTTGCTGCAACAAATGCCCTTCAAAGAAGTCGGAGAACACAGAGTTCAAAGTCATTCGATCGACGTTATCGTGACATTATGCAAATGCGTTCACCAGATCCAATGGAGATTCACACATTGGCTGATCAAGCGAGTGAATCTTCTCCACTAGACGCCCTGCGAATATTGGAACGCGCACAATTATCCGGGCGTTTCCCAACGAAGAACAACTCTTTTGCTAATCTTGAGCTGATGCTTTTCAGAAGGCATCAAGCGAACATCAAAACTTCTGACCGCCGTTACTTGCGAAACTTGCCTCTCAAACCTCTTGTTCTGGTCGATACAAACATCGTCATTGATGCCCTTTATCAGCGCATACAAGAAAAACTCAACCGCTCAAATCATTTCGAGGACTCAACAAACCAGCGATCACATTTTGCTCGCTACCTCCTTCATCTAGCACAAAATGAAAGAGTAGATTTGTGGCTCCCTGAAGTAGTCCGTGGAGAGATTCGAAACATCGCTCGTTCTATGGGGGATGTTAGGAAACGCTTCGATAACTCGTTTATTGAATCTGAAACATTGGATTCCACTCTAACCTCAGATATCATCAAAGAGATGGTTGAAGATTTGATTAACGAATTTTCAACATGGAGCGGGTCAAATGAAGAATTCGAAACTGATTCTAGTGATGAGGAGCTAAACAAGGACATGGTTTCTTTCCTGATTGAACACGAAGAGATTTATGACGAACTTACAAAAATGAAAGAATTCTATGGCGAAACACACAGAACAGATCTGAAAGGTAGGAAAATCTATCCAGAACAACCAGATCGAAAGATTATGCAATACGCAGCAGTCCTTTCAGGACGTCCAATAGACAATGTTGGTGCAATCATCGTTGCAACTCATGATGGAGATTTCACAGTCGTAGCAAGAGCATTCGAAGAACGATTTGGATTTGGAATTGCAAAGAACAGCCGTACGCTGTCTCCTTGGCTCCGTTCGTGAAACTATTTGTTTTTCCAAACCGCTCTGTATCGAATTGTTTCTTCACCTTCAAACTGAACAGGTTTGAAATCGATCGATTCCAAATCATTTCCAACCGAGGAAATAAATTTCTCTGAAAGAGGCCAAGGCGGACCATCATGGTCAATTGAATCGTCAATGGACAGACGACCAATGCAAACAAGTTGTCCTAAAG
>JAKMFY010000279.1 GCA_022425185.1 Candidatus Poseidoniaceae archaeon
AATGGGATGCGCCTCTTGAGAGAGTAACGGCTGCAGGTGAATTGTTGAATCAAACAGTTTCGACTCCATATATTGGAGACACATTTTTGCTTGGGGGGGAGAATCCTGAAACTCGTTGGTGGAGAGATGTAGTAATCCCATCACCTCCATGGCTGAAAGTGAGCTCCTTTGTCGGCTTTATGATTCCACTTTCTTTGATTGCGAGTTTGGCTATGGTCAATATCCAACGATTGGTTTCAACAGAAACCATTTCCAATGAAGAAGAATGAATTTGGGATTGTGAATCCTCACGAATCCACTGAAATCTTTCATAGTATCAACGGAAGGGTTTCGCAGGGGGTAATGAAATTCAGATGAAAACTCGTGCGATTTGCGTTGGATTTTGTGTTCTACTCCTCACCACGTTATCTGTATCTGTTGTATCTGCACAAGTCTCAAATGACCAACAGCCCAATCCAGAAAATAATACGATGTATCTCTGGGGAGATGCTTCTCTTGCAAGTGGAACTTGTTTCACCCACTTTTCATTCGATGAAACTACAGAATTAGGGTTTGGTGAAATCGATGAAACAGAAAACATTGATTTTTCTTGCGCCTTAACTGAACCGCTAACCGAAGAAATGTTTCTCAATCCTGAAGGAAGTATTTCTCTGAGTCTTGGCTTTTTGATTCAATCAACAGAAAACAGCGGTGAAGATCTTGTTCTTTCGTTCGGCAAGGATTCTGAGCTTCTTGCTCAAAAAGAATTCAGTATTCCAACATACGAAGATGAACAAATCAACTGGGATATTCAAGTCACTGAGAACATGTCCTATTGGGAAGAAGGCACCCTCCCTGTCTTACAGATCCAATTCAACAAGCCTGGGCCAACAACAGTCGAGTGTCTCGATCCTGCTAAACTCATTGCAGGGTGTGAGCCAAAATTCCGTATGTATTACTCGGACAACACTGCCGGTTTGACCGTAGAAGGAGTATTCCCAATTCTGAATGCTTCAGACCCAGGGGCATTAAATCCAAATCAACCCGTCGATGATAGCGAAGCAACAACGCTTTCAGTTGGTGAAGGCGACATTTCAATACTGCTCTTTTCACCTTGGTTCATTGGTATTTTCTTGTTCGTTGGTTTCATTACGATGAGGAGTGATCGTTTCCAACTTGGTGTTGTCCTTGAAGAGGAATCAGAAGAAATCGAACATATTGAACAACCATCTGAAGGAAAAACATTGCAAGACAGCTATCGTGCAAGAGTGTTAACGCTGTGCGCGTTGTATGTGGCTCAAGGGATTCCTTGGGGTTTCATCACTGTAACGTTCGTGACGTTCCTTGCTGTAGAAGGTGTTGCTGCTGGAGAATTAGCATTATTGCTTACTCTAGGAACACTTCCATGGTCTTTGAAATTCCTTTGGGGCCCAGTCATTGATCGATTCCAATATCCAAAAATGGGGAGGAGGAGGCCATGGGTTCTCATCGCTCAGTTCGGAATGATTCTTTCCTTATCTGCAATGCTTTTCATCCCAGATCCAACCAGTGATTTGACGGTTATCGCAACGATGTTTTTGATTTACAATATTTTCACATCGCTCCAAGATGTGAGTACAGATGCTTTAGCAGTCGATGTGCTCAAACCAAATGAACTTGAAAAGGTCAACAGTTACATGTTCACTGCCAAAGCAGTTGGAGGTATCATTGGAGGCGCTGGGCTAGGTACAATTATCGGTTTTGTGGGAATAAAAGGAGCTATTTTCTTGCAAATTCCAATCCTCGTCATCATTATGCTGGTCCCATTATTCATGACAGAACGACCCGGAGAGAAGCGGTTCCCATGGAGTGAGGATTCAGAGATTCAACATCAGGAAGAAGTCGATGAAAAGAGAGACATCAAGGACATCATCTCAGATGTGAAAACTGCATTCTCACTCCGCTCGGCTCAATTGGGAATCGGACTCAGTCTGGTTATGTCCCTTTCTTTCTTCCTCATTCCAGTCCTACCACTTTTGTTTGTTCGAGAATTAGGCTGGTCTGAAGAGCAATTCAACGCCACCAAGGGCGGCCTCATCCTGATCGTTACGATGATTGGATACATGATTGGAGGACAACTGGGTAAACAGTTCGGAGGAAAACTTGTCATCATCTATTCTGCACTAGCAGCCGCAATTCTCAATGTAATATGGGGCTTAACTGAGCCTCTGTGGGGGAGTGAACTCTTCATGATGTCAATCTGGTGCCTTCATACAACAGCTTGGGCTATGGTGGCAATCAACACGTACTCGCTGATGATGAAAGTGACTTGGGGTAAGGTTGGAGGCACACAGTTTACAGGATACATGGCTATGATGAATCTTTCAGCAATAATAGGATATCAACTAACGGATCCTTTCGCAACTCGTTTCGATTATCCTACGTTGTTTTTGCTCGCAGGACTGCTTGAAACATTCGTCATTCTGGTAGCGGTGATGATCGATCCCGACGAGACGAATCGGACGTTGCCTGATAATAATCAGTTGCCGCAACCACAGCCTTGAGTTTGGCAGGAAGCCTCAACAGGTTCTTGCTTTACTTGTTCTGCAACCTTCTTTTTTGGTTTGCGTCGGAGAACGTTTGAAAGTCGACCCTTGCGTTGATTCTGAGAAGTGCGGCGGTTCATAGTATTCCTAAGAACAGTCTGTTCATAAATGAAACGTGTAATGATGTAAACAAAACTCGTAGTTTGGAAACGTTTTGTAATGAAATGGCGACCGTTAATTTCACGAACTTGTTAACAAATAAAAATCGAAATTTACAAGATTATTTTGCGACTCGAATCGATACTGCTACATGTTCATATAAGAGATTTAACTAGCAACTTTGAGGACGAAAAATGAAGGGTATGGATACAAATAATTCAGAAGCAAAATGTCCAGTAATGCATGGTGGTGCAATCAGCGCGCCGAGTACTGGTATGACGAACAACGATTGGTGGCCAAAAAACCTCAATCTAAATATCCTTCATCAGCACAACTCAAAGTCAAACCCAATGAATCCAGATTTTGATTATGCAGAGGCTTTCAAGAGTCTCGACTACGAGGGTTTGAAGAAGGATCTTCACTCATTAATGACCGACAGTCAAGACTGGTGGCCTGCTGATTATGGTCACTACGGTCCCTTCTTCATTCGTATGACCTGGCACGCTGCTGGAACCTACCGAACTGGCGATGGTCGTGGTGGAGGCGGAACTGGAGCACAACGATTCGCACCTCTCAACAGCTGGCCAGACAACGGTAACCTCGACAAGGCTCGACGCTTGCTATGGCCGATTAAGCAAAAGTATGGAAATTCCATCAGTTGGGCAGATCTACTCATTCTTACTGGGCAAATCGCCATTGAGTCAATGGGTGGACCTGTTCTTGGTTTCGGTGGCGGCCGTCCAGACATTTGGCAACCAGAAGACGACATCTACTGGGGTAGTGAAGATGAATGGCTTGGTGACGATCGATACGGCGACACACGGCAAGATCTCGAAAACCCTCTTGCTGCAGTTCAAATGGGCCTTATCTACGTGAACCCGCAAGGGCCAAACGCAAACCCTGACCCACTTCTCAGCGCACAAGACATTCGTGAAACATTCAGTCGAATGGCAATGAATGACGAGGAAACCGTTGCACTTACCGCAGGTGGTCACACCTTTGGAAAGGCACACGGCGCAGGTCCCGAAGACCACAAGGGTCCAGAACCTGAAGGTGCATCACTCGAAGAACAAGGACTCGGTTGGACCAGCGACTACAAGTCGGGAGTTGGTCGAGATACCATCACCAGCGGTATCGAAGGTGCATGGACTGCAGACCCGATCACATGGGACAACGGTTACTTCGACATGCTGTTCAAATACGAAGATACCTGGGAACTAACAAAGAGTCCTGCTGGCGCTCATCAATGGACGCCATCCAACCAAGAAGAGGTTGACATGGCTCCTGATGTAGAAGATTCCTCGATTAAGGTTCCAACAATGATGACAACAGCCGACATGGCCATGATTCGTGATCCTGCATACCGTAAGATTTCCAAGCATTTCCATGAGAACCCAGAAGTCTTTGCTGATGCGTTCTCTCGTGCTTGGTTCAAACTTCTCCACCGTGACATGGGGCCAAAGTCCCGCTATCTCGGTACAGATGTCCCTGATGAAGAATTCATTTGGCAAGATCCTGTAACAGCTGGAAGCACTTCTTACGATGTTGCAGCCCTCAAAGGTGCAATCAAGAGTAGTGGCCTATCCATCTCAGAAATGGTTGAAACCGCATGGGCAAGCGCATCCACATTCCGTGGATCTGACAAGCGTGGTGGCGCCAATGGCGCCCGTATTCGCCTTGCACCTCAAAAGGACTGGGAAGGCAACAAACCTGCTCAACTCGCGAAGGTTCTCTCAACACTTGAACCGCTTGCAGCCACACACGGAGCAAGTATTGCAGACACAATCGTCCTCGCTGGAAATGTTGGGATAGAGATGGCATCTGGCGTCGAAGTTCCATTCACCCCTGGCCGTGGCGATGCAACTGAAGAGCAAACTGATGCAGCGTCCTTCACTTACTTCGAACCAGTGTCCTGTGGTTTCCGCAATTACCTGAAGAAGAACTATGCCGTCATGCCCGAAGAAATGATGCTCGACAAGGCTCAATTGCTTGAATTGACCGCACCCGAGATGACCGTTCTCGTTGGAGGAATGCGCTCCCTTGGCGTCAGTTCTGATGAACGTGGCCTTTGGGGAGGAGATAACAAACTCGAAAGTACATGGTTCTCCACACTCCTCGACATGAACGTCGCATGGACAGCAACTGGAAGCAACAGTTACGTCGCTCGTGATCGCAAGAGTGGAGCAG
>JAKMFY010000016.1 GCA_022425185.1 Candidatus Poseidoniaceae archaeon
TATGCAACCTCTTTTTGGACTACTTGCAGACCGTGTTAATCGAAAAAATTTGATGATCATTACAAATATTTTGCAAATTGGTTTAGCACTTGCATTTCTCGGTGTTAACGGTCCTGAAGACATGTGGTGGATGTTTACAATTTCAGGGATTATGATGGCATTACACGGATTATATGTCACCGCTAAAAGAGCTGCGCTTCCGAATATTGTGGACAAGGAAGATTTAGCAACTGCGAATGCACTTGATAGTGCAACATGGTCTGCTGCTCTTTGTTTCGGTGCATTTACAGGTGGACTCGTAGTATCGAGTTATGGGGTAAATGCAGCATTCATAATCGATTCGATTACGTTTCTCTTTGCGACCTTGATGCTGATACCTCTTTCTGTACCGCAAACCTTCGATAAATCCAGTGAAGGTTCGTTGATCAAAAGTTCTGTAAAAGATATATGGTTAGGCCAAAAGAGGATCAAGAGTGAACCTCGCCTGCTTCGCATCATCTTTGCTAAAACGTCCTGGAATATTGCAGGAGGTGGCCTGGCAGGAGTATTCCTCGTTCTAGCAGGTAATGAAATCACATTCGTTGGAACTGCTCTTGGCTTTGGAATATTTTTCTTTGCACGAGGTATCGGTACTGGTATTGGACCTATTTTGGCGAGAAGTATGTTTAAAGATTCCACTAAATGGCCAAAAATGGTTGGATTACTTATTGTTCTTAGTGGATTTTTCTACACGCTTGTAGGTCTGAGTTTAGGAGGTCCAATCCTATTGACGCTGGCTCTAGTAACTTTAGCCCATACAGCGAGTGGTGGGAATTGGGTCTTATCCACCGTACTCACTCAGGAATGGGTTGAAGATGAAATGAGGGGCCGTGTATTTTCGACCGATATGCTCCTGATGTCTATGGGGCAGGTTATCTCAACAATTTCAGCAGGTTATTTAATTGAAAAAGAAGTTGTTAATCTGCAAGAAGGAATTCTTGCATATTCCCTTCTTATGATAATGAGTGGGATTGTATTTACTCTGTGGAATCCTAAGAACCAAGGCATACTTCGTGAAGACACTCTGGTGGCGTGAAGTATCTTCTGGAGTCACTAGTCTCATCAATTACATCGAGTTGGAGCGTGGAAGTATCTCCCTCTTGTATTGTTACGAGGGTGGAAGTACTTGCGGGAAGATAATCTTCTCCTGTAGAGGTTAATGTAACTCTAATCGTATGACCTTCCAAAAGAACAGCATCAAGAGGCATAAATTCCATCTTCGCATTAATCGTCTCAAAAATTGGAGTCCATGTTTGAATTTGATCTCCTCCTTCATGATATCTCAAATCCATGATTGCATGTCCTACGTGTATGCATGTGTTTTCAAAACAATCTTCGAGCAGGGCATACAGTTGGCCACCAAGACTTGCTGTAGTGACGTCAACATGAAGCCGCGGTACTCCCGCAATTCTCATTGTATTGGAAAGGGGTTCAGTTTCCCACACCGGTCCAGTGGTGGCATCTGGAATGACGGTTAATGAGCCTCCAATATTGGATAACTCACCACCTAACGTACCAACCCATTCCGTAGTGTCCGAAGGCGGATATCTGTTCTCAAGTCTCCATTCGCCTAGATTATCTTGAATTTCGATGTATTGACCAGGTTGTTCTCCACGGTTTTGAAGATAATATTCGAACCATTCATAGAGATCTTGCATCCAATCATATCGAATCATTTCAGGAAATGCTTCACCACCACGACCACCCATATCGCTCCTATCATTGAGTTGAATGGGCCTATCGGGATAATCATGATCCCATTGTCCAAATAGTCCCTTTGCTTCAATGCCCGCATCGATAAGAGCATTCATGGTTGGAACGGCCATGTGAGGGTCAACGTTCCAATCATGCATGCCTTGTATCAGGTAAACTGAGCCTTGGTAATTGTCAAGCACTCTGTCTAAGAAATATCGTTCTGCCCAGTAATCACCAAACTGCTCAGAACCCAAAAGATAAGCTGCCATGCCAGTACCCGGGCCTATGAGATAATCAGGGCAAATATTCTGATAGTCTTCTTCATCTCCATCTAACCCGTATGAGCCATAAACACCGTTGTGCATAATAGGAGCACGTGCTTCTGCACTTCCATTTCTCCACATAAGTTCTTTTACACCAATAAGGCCTGAAATAGGTACAATAGTTTTGAGATAATCATGTTCGGCACCAAACATAGCAGCTTGCCAAGGTGTAGATCCATCATAGGATTTTCCAATCAAACCTACGTTGCCATTGCTCCAGTTCTGTTCACCGAGCCAGCGAACGGCTGCATCATTTCCAAGTTGTTCAGCGGTGCCCATGAGATCCATGCAATGGTTGGAACGACCTGTGCCTGCAACTGATACTTGTGCAAATGCGTATCCATGAGGTAACATTTGTTCGACCATCATTGACCCAAGCCAACTGCCCGGAACTTCGATCGTTGGAGTTTCAACGGAAGGCTCTTGGAAGTATGGACCGATTTCTGCTATGACCGGTACTGTAACTCCATCGGGCACATTAGGCCTCCATACAGCGAGACTTATCAAACCGTTTGGTGCCGCACCGCCTTCCTCAATCGGGAGAACATATTCAACAAAATGGTGAGTTGAATTCCATTCATTTGGAGTTTCTAGAATTTCATAAGGTCCAGTTTCTAATACGTAACCAAAATCTGTATCTACAGTATAATCTTCGAGGTATCGCTCCCAAATTGGAACTTTTCCTTGTTCGGATGTACTATCTTGTACTACGTTGACAAAGGAATCCCCGAATAGGGCTGAAACAAAAAGGAATACTAAACAAACTGCAATTGTGCTCCCCAATACAGCATTGAAGGATTTATTATCATCTCTTTGAGCCAATGTGGAATCCACCCTCCCATCCTGTCCTTCTACGCTCATTGGTTAGCCATCGCAGTCCTATTATTGAATCCGTCGAAGTATTGAGTTGTGAACAATCCTCAAAGGCCATCAATCCTACGCACACATATGGATGAAGCGGGGCGAATCGAAATGATACGTGCTGGATTACCTTCCCAGTTGCCAAATCATCCAGGATTAGACGCTTCAGTAGACCATGCCCCGATTCGTAAGCAAGTACTTTCTGCTCAAGAAGAAAAACTAGCAATAGAAAATGCTCTACGTTACTTTCCTGAATCTAATCATAGTACATTAGGGCCAGAATTTCTTGATGAATTACGAACATACGGTCGAATATACATGTTTCGTTTCCGTCCTGACTGTGTCATACGCGCACTTCCAATTGACCAATACAAAGCTCGTTCTTTGCAAGCGGCTGGTATCATGCTCATGATCGATAATAATCTTGACCCCAAGGTTGCCCAATTTCCAAATGAATTGATTACTTACGGTGGCAATGGTGCGGTATTTCAGAATTGGGCTCAGTATATACTGGTCATGAATTACCTCTCTCAAATGACTGATGAACAAACACTTGTCATCTATTCTGGTCATCCACTTGGATTATTTCCTTCAAATAAAAAGGCACCACGAGTTGTAGTAACAAATGGTATGATGATTCCAAATTACTCAACCGTAGATCACTATGAGAGATTGAATGCCATGGGCGTAACACAATATGGCCAAATGACAGCAGGTTCATACATGTATATTGGGCCACAAGGAATTGTTCATGGAACTACAATTACGTTGATGAATGCTGCAAGAATGAAATTCGGTGTTCCTGCAAATGGGGATTTAGGAGGATTGTGTTTCGTTACATCAGGATTAGGGGGCATGTCAGGAGCACAAGCAAAAGCGGCTGTTATTGCAGGTGTCTCTTGTATTGTGGCGGAATCCAATGCAATCGCTGCAAGGAAAAGGCATTCACAAGGATGGGTCGAACAAATTACTGATGATGTTGATGAAGCGATTGATCTAATGCTAGCATCAGCCCAACAAAAAATTGGCACATCGATTGGTTTTATCGGAAATATTGTGGAATTATGGGAGCGTTTGGTTGAACGTGACGTAATGATTCATTTAGGAAGCGATCAAACATCACTTCACAACCCATACCAAGGCGGATATTACCCTGCAAATTTATCATTCGAGGAATCCCTGGAACTTATGCATACTAATCCTGATGAATTCAAATTGGCTGTAAAATCGACTCTAAAAAGACACGTACATGCAATTAATTCAATGACAGAAAAAGGAATGTT
>JAKMFY010000019.1 GCA_022425185.1 Candidatus Poseidoniaceae archaeon
ATAATTATCTTACCAACAGAAGGTTCTCTCACTGGCCCTTGGGCTGTTTCAGGAACAATCGCAAGAGAATCCGGAGAAGGGACACTTGAAGTTCCAATGGTCATTGAACTAAAGGAAGGTGCATCCATTGTACGTTCACTCCAACCGTTTTCTGTCAGTGTCTTTGGAACAGGATATTCTCAACATGCTTGGACAAGTTCAATTGAGAGTGCCAACATTGCCGGTTTGAGCAATGGCCAATATTCGCTTGTTGCTCGTATCGATCCGTTCCAGACGGGTGGATTTGTGCAAGAGAGCACGGAAAATGATGACCATGTGACAACGTTCACTCTTCCTGAAATACCGGATGTTTATGTTGACCCCCTTGCATTACCTAACCTGACTTCTGTCTCTGCTGGTTTCCCAATTGATTGGTCGATGACTGCCACCAATACAGGAGACATATCAGTCGGCGGTAATTTCCTTTACACATGGGAAGGACAATCCCTCCAATCTGGCCTTATCACGCTCCAATCAGGTAGCAGTTATACCTACACTGTATCCTTGTCAACCGTGTTGGGTGCTCACACAGCGGAACTCGATGTTCAATGGCAACCATCTGCTAATTCATATGATCGAGATCCAGCGAATAGTCGTGCTTCTGGATCTGTTCTTGTCGAAGCAAATTTACAGCTCGAATGGGATGAGGATACCCAAGTACTGCTTGACAAGGATGGTGAGTTAGCAACCTTCCCACTTGACTCAGGAGAAGAATACACACTCACTCTTTCCTTGAAATCAACTCGAGGTTCTGGTGACGTCTCTATCACATGCAAAGATAGCCAAACGACATGGTCAGTTTCAGAGATTGTCATTGAAAATCCTGGAGACCGAGAAGATGTATCTTGTACATTCAAAGCCTCAGGAAAGTTGACAATCGTTCAACTCGTTCACTCTCCATCTTCAACCATGACCACCACCTTTGAGCGTTCTTATTCAACGGCCTTCGTCGATGGTGGAGGTAACGCAAACGAAGAGAATAGCGGCACAGGAACTGCGGTTCTCATGTTTATTGGAGCACTTGTACTCATTGGATTCCTTGTGGGTGCAATTCTGCTAACAAGAGATAGCGAAGATGAGGTGGAACGAGATATTTTCAATTACTGTCCTGCATGTGACGGCGAACTTGAAGGTGATGAAAACCGTTGCCCGCATTGCTCATTCAACCTTCGAAAAGCCCGTTCTCAATTCCATGAATGTTCTGCATGCGGTGAATCAGTACCAGATCTCATGGAGAATTGCCCGTATTGTGGAACAGAGCAAGATGTGAGTTCATATTTCGAGCAAAGGCAACGTCGCATTCGTGAAGTTCCGAAAGAAAAGGAACTGGTTTCACTCCCAGAGGAAGATGAAAACGAAATTGTCAGTGGTACCGAAGATTTCGCTTCTGCTGTCAAAGAATTTGGTTACGATGAAGATAATCTAGAAGACGAATGGGATGAGAATGTTGTTGCTGCTGAAGAAGAAGTTACTGCTGCATATGACCGAAGATATGCAGATGAGCTCTCGATGGAAGACATGACCGATGAGGAAATTGCTGAAATGGAGAATCAGGTTGTTACAACTCTAAAGACGGCTAAGGAAGCGTTTGAAGGTCATGATTTGGATGCATTCCTACCAACAAAAGATACGATGAAGACGCTCAAAGACGACGGAACTGACAAAGACGGCGATGCATGGAATACACTCTCTGCGAGCGATGCTGAAATCAGAGAGGATTTGTTCGAAATCACCGGTGAAGAAGGCGTATTGCCCGGTGAAAAAGTTGTTGTTGGTATGGGCTTGACAGACAGTTCACTTGCAGGTAATGAGATTACTGAGGCCTCGCACAATTTCTCTGTTGAAGATGATTCTAAACCGCTTTCAAAGGATTCAGAAGAACCGAAGAAGGCGGCAAAACCGCGTCGACGTCCACGTCGAAAGACAGAACCTGCTAAGGAGACAGCCGATTGTGGAGCCTGTGGTGCAGTCATTCCAGCAGATGCGAATGAATGTCCAACCTGCGGTGCAAAGTTCGAATGAACTAAGTGAATTGTTTGAGAATAAAGCCTGTCAGCACTCATAGGGTTCGTCATCGCTTTCGCTCGGTCCGATTTCGCTTCATTCAGGCAATGTGTGACACAAGAATCTCACGTTTGAACACTTCCCCTTTCGGCGCGCTTTTCATATTCTTGTGTATGCTGGGGTTGTTTATGCAGCATCGAATGCTCGCCGCTTTTGTCGCCTTGACAATGCTGCTTGTTTCATCATCAGGATGCTTAGGTTTGCTCCAAGGAAGGGAGTACATGGAACACCTTCGAGATGATCCGGTTGAATCAGAATCCTTTGCTCCCCTCTCCATTGAGCACACATTTGTAAACGTGCAACAAGAGACCTGGGACGAAGATTTTCCCATTGACTCTGCAGTAACTGAAATATCTGTTTATTTCAAAGCTTCATTTTTCCTTTCAGACTTGACTGATGATTTCGCTCTTGAACCACGATATGTCGATGTCTTGATCAAGGATTCAAACGGAAACGAGATGTGGTCAAAGAGAACGACGACAACAGAAAGTACGCTTGAAGAAAAGATTGCGCCACAAGAGAATGGTAAATTCTTATCAGGTGATTGGAATGTATTTATCGAAGCAAGTGGAGGAGGGTTAGCAGGAATCGGAGAAGACAGTTTCCTAATGACAATTACCGTTACCAGAACGTGTATTGAGTTTCCACAGGCCGATGGAGAATGCATCACTCTTTGAACAGTGATTGTTCACAAGCATGTCTTCTACTGCAGTTTTTGCACTTTCCTTCACGCTCATGGTTTCGCTTAGCACCGCCTTCAACCATGAGTTTCTGTACTTCTTTGATACTTGTAAATAATGAATCTTTAGCATGTTGGTCCCAAAAGACCTGATGCACGTCTTCTTCTCCATACTTCAGAATACCATATGGCGGGGACTTCTTTGTGTTCGTCTCAACAAGAGAGATGTAGGCTAGAAGTTGCACACGATGAGAATCATGAGGTTTCTTAGGAACACGTCCGGTTTTCTGTTCGACAGGGATGAATTCACCATCGATAATGACGATTTGATCGGGTCTTCCTCTCAACCCTGTTTCTCCATCTCGAAGCAATCCACTTGATTCATCATCATCTGAATAGACTAACTGTGTTCCTTCATCTAATCCAGCGTGCTCTCTATTCTCGATCATTTCATTCTCTGCGAGGAGAGATTTTTGCAATTGCCAAGTGGCAAGAAATGTCCAAATGAAGGCAGTAACGATCAAGATGAAACCTGCTTGGCTTCGGTTATCAGCAGCTGCTAAGGCAATTGCATGCAGTCCAATAACAATCGTAGCCAATAAGAGTCCGGCTTCTGTTTTCCCTCCAGAGAACCAGCCTCCAAGGTATCCTATTGGATTCCATGTTGGTTTGAGTCCAGTTGCTTCAAAACTCTTCGATAATGTTTCAATCTCGGAAGTGTTGGGTTTCATGTTCAACCAATTCCGCCATGGTAAAACGATTGATAGAATTGCAGCAGCCAGACAGGAAACAGACCACATGGATAGAATCTTGGCCATTTCGATTGGAGAATTCATCAAATCATCGATGTAAACAAAAGCAATTGAATCAATGGCAAAAGCGATAATGATTCCAAACCACCACGACCAGATGAGGAGTTCTCGTCGTAATTTAATGAGTGAGGCTTGGAATTCATTCATACCTTCATGAATTTTTTTATGCTTCTCCAGGCCACTGGTTATGGCTTCACCCATGCCGGCTGCTCCTTCTTTCGCTAGTCTCCATGAAACAGGGCAGTATGTGTAGCGTTCGAGTTCGCTTGCGCTCACGGGTAATGGATTCCCATTGGAATCGATGTAAAACCCATCAGGGCCTTCACTTCCCTCTGCAAATGTGACCCCCATAGATTCGATTTAAGACTCATCTATTTTGATATCTTCGCATACAATCCCATCTTTTTGGGTGGGGAGATACTGCGAAGCGGTTAAGAAGAGGCTTTAGGTCGGTTGCTTGCTGAGGCAACAACATGTCGGAAGAAACAAGTCTTTTGATTCCACTGGAACTATACGAAGAGACCGGTGTAAACATTGGTACAAAACAGAAGAGTGCGGACATGGGACGCTTCATTGACTCCGTCAATTCCGACGGTCTTTACCTCCTAAATGTGAACGCTACAGATACCCGCATTCGCATCATCGCATCATTCTTGAACCAATATGATGCATCTCGCATCATGGTCGTTTCCGCACGACAATATGGACAGAGGCCAGCTCGTATGTTTGCAGAAGCAATTGGAGCACTTTCTGCAGTCGGACGATTCATTCCTGGAAGCCTAACAAATCCAGCACTTCGCTCTTACAAGGAGCCAAATGTTTTGTTCGTAACAGATCCAGCATCTGACCAACAATCACTCCGTGAAGCAGTTAACACAGGCCTACCAATCGTCGGACTTGTGGACGCAAACAACAAGCTGCGAAATGTTGACGTTGCACTCCCTGCAAACAACAAGAGTCGTCACTCCCTTGCCCTCGTTTATTGGCTCCTCTCCAGAGAAGTCCTCAAACTACGTGGCGAAACCACAGATGAGGCATGGGCAGAAGCAAATGACCTCGAAGAGTGGAAGTCAACCTTCTGATTCAGCCTTAGGCTGCAAGAAGTCCGAAATCGCTTGGGCTGATTCGTTTACATCTGATAACTCGTGCATGAGTGTTCGAACAGATTTGGCCCCTGGTAATCCTTTCGAGAATGCAATTGCGTGTCTCTGCATTGATTGCTTAGCAAGTCCAGTCGTTTCTCGACAGAGTTCGACATACCGATCCCAGCACCATCTTCGACTGGCAAAAGCCCTCGATGTTTCACTCATGGACCCCCATGAATCTTCATGCAGTTGTACCCATGGTAATTCAGATTCATCCATCCAACCCAATCCTACTTTGATTCTGCCAAAGACATCAGGTCGCCCAATGGCTGCTCTTCCAACCATGAGCCCAGAGGCATTTGTCAATTCAAGGCATCTTCGAGCGCTCTCTGCATCAGTGATGTCCCCATTTGCTACAACTGGAATGTCGACAGCATTGACAGCAATCTGTATTGTTTCCCAATCAGCAATACCAGAATAGCGTTGCCGAAGCGTTCGTCCATGGATGCACAATCGCTGAGCACCCACCTTTTCCAAGGATTGGCAAATATCAACAGCATTGTTCGGCCCTTGACCAGTTCCGAGACGCATTTTTGCTGTTACTGGGATATCGATGGCATCAACAATATGTTCTACCATCGAAACAAGTTTCTGTGGTTCGCCCATCAATGCAGCACCAGCACAAATATTGGTGACTTTAGGAGCAGGACATCCAAAATTAAGATCGATGACATCAGCACTTTCCTGAAGCATAGATGCGGCAGTTACCATATCATCCATCTCGCCTCCAAATATTTGAGGAATGAAAGGTGTCTCTCTTGGATCAGATTCCATTTTTCTCCATGAAGTGGTTGCTTCACGGCTCAGGGCTGTACTGTTGGTAAATTCTGTAATGGTGATGTCAGCCCCACATTCTTTGGCTAACAGACGATAAGGGAGATCCGAGACACCTGCCATAGGAGCCAGATAGAGAGGTCTTTCTTCACCTGACCAAGGTTCGAAAGTATCGAATCCAATCGTACCCATCATTCATCGCCTGTTGTCAACACTTCTTCGATCATGTCACCAACTCTCCGAATTCTTCGAAGAACTCGATCCAATCGAGCAATGACATTTTGTTTTGCTATTTCTGGGGACTCTCCAATCATTCTGTAGCCGAGAGGTAATCGTCCACCAAGTAAGTTGAGAAGCAGCATTTGCTCAGTAGATGCAATATCCTTCATCGCAGCTTCAACTTCTTCAATTGTTAGTTTACCTTTTGCCAACGGCTTGAGTAATGATGCATGTTGTCCCTCAGGAATTAGGCGCATAAATCCGCCTTTTTTCAACATCCATTCTTCTCCGCGTCGTTGATGCTGGGTTATCATGGCTGACCAGAGTGCCATAGGGAGTCGATCAGTTCGCGGAATTCGTTCGATAAGGCCACATGTTCTGAATCGTTCAAACATCCGTCCCAAACGGGCTTTTTGTCCCGGTATTGCTTCATCTGCATCATCCAATGAAATTGGTGTATCCGATTCAAGCAGCATTTTGAACAATTGTTCAGAAATTGAACCTTCCCGTAATTCATCACCTGGCCGTTCACCTAACATTCCCAAATCGGCCATCCATTGTGTAAGGACACTTGCTCCCCCCTCCTCGTTTGGTGGGCGGTAATCAACGATTGCGATTGTGAGAGGGAGTGAAGAATCTTCAGGTAGTTCGTTCGGTAGGCGATTCCCTGTTCTGTTCCAAAATGAATCGATTCGGTCCATCTTCTGTTCGATCATTAGACGGTATTGGGCAGAGCACAATTCTAGGGCTTGAGCCAATCCTCCACCTCGAAGCATGTAGCGTCTCCATCCCTTCCCTTCATTTGCAAAGGTTAGCAAACCAGAGTCAATCAAACGGGTGAGATGATGATTCAAGGCCGCAGGCGTCATTGCTAATTCATCAGCAAGCATTTGAGCATCCCATGAACCTCTAGGGTTTGGAAGAATATGATCTCGGAGAAGCCGATGTATTGGAGATGCTGAGCCGTAATCGGCAGTAGCTTCGCCTTTTCTTCGAACAAAACAAAACGACTCAACAAACCAACCAACCAATCGGTCAATCGAACGGTCACTCGTCGGCATCGGAATCTCGTCTAACCGTACATTGAGCATGTACTGTCTCATTCACCGATGGTCTTTGAAGACTGTGTATCAATTGCTTTCTAGAAAGCGGTTATTGAACTCAACGCTGTCGTCCGTCTTCCCATTGATATCGTAATCGTTCTGGTCGCTGGAATATTTCAGGTTCAATATGAGGTCCTATCTCCAGTCGATCCTGTCGAAGAATACCCCTGCGACGCAGTACCTTTACTGCTGAATGAACACTTGCTCGAGAACGACCTATTCGACGTGCAAGTTCTGCTTGTGTTCTTGGCGTTCCTTCTTCTAGAATATCATCGACAATTTGTCTTTGAACGGTAGACAAGCCAATTGGAAGGCTGGAAGCAACCATTTCTTGACTTGCAGACATTGTTTGTAAAATTTCAACTTGTGCCGGACCACCTGCAAAGTAACAGGTTCTTCCATTGACTGGCATGACCGTAATACTGCTTTCATTTTGCAGAACGTCAAGATGATGTCGTAATGTCCCATTTGCAGCGCTGAGTTCATGTTGAAGTTCACGATAACATAGACCTGGATGACGCTCAAGAGTGCGTAGAACACGCATTCTGAACGGATGTTCCACTTGTTGTCGCTTTGATGCAACTCCGCCAAAGGCGAAGGCTGAGGCTGCTGATGCAGCCGCTACAACACCTTGTGCTAATCCTGCAACGCCGCCTGCCGCACCTGCGATTCCAGCAGCAAGCCATGGCCTCTGCCGAACCCATTGTGCTAGAAGTGCCATACGTTTGGGTTGGCTTTTTGGTATCTTAAACCATCGTCTCTTTGAGTCTAAGCCCCGATGATAGAACCTTTGTGGATTTTCATGAATGCAACAAGAGGTGAGAGTAATTTTCCACAGGTTTTCCCGTGTTCTGAAAGACGGTATGTAACCCGAATCGGCGGACCTTCACTCACACTGCGGACAACAAGATCTTCTTCGACAAGGTATCGCAATTTGTCAGAGAGTGTTCGAGATGAGATTCCTTTGAGAAGATGTTTCATTTCATTGAATCGTCGATCACCAGCGATGTATAGCGTAGAAAGGATCTCGATTGTCCAACGAGAACCAAAAACATCCAATGCTTCTACTGCAGCATCAACTTCCCAAGCGATATCGAATGGGCCTTGAGTAGAATGGTCTGAAAGGAGTGTTCGAATCTGTCCCCCAGTCTGGATGGTTTCACTGATTTTGTCGCTTATTGTTCTCAATTCGGTCGGCGGTAAAATCATAGGAGGTTCGGGCATATTTCCTCGGAAACATTAGGTATACTTGATTTCTTTTCAACACTTAGCAACAAAACGTGAAAGCGCATGATTCATGAACGGTTTGCTCTTGGTTCAAACCATGAAGGCTGTAGAGAATGTTGCAATCGTCGGTGCTGGGAACATGGGGTCTGGAATTGCGCAGAAAAGTGCTCAAGAAGCATTCAACGTCCAAATGGTTGACAGAGAGGAACAATATGTCGCTCGAGGCCGTTCAATTATCGAGAATTTCCTTACAGAAGCTATTGAACGCCGTATTTTTTCACAGGCAGAAGTCGATGAAACATTGAATCGTATTACTGATGTCATTGGTGTCGAGAATACTGCAGTTGATACAGATCTCGTCATCGAAGCAGTCTTCGAAGATTTTGACATCAAAACAGCGGTCTTTTCAACCCTTGACGAAGTCTGCGGAGAAGATACAATTCTTGCCTCCAATACGTCATCTTTGTCAGTTAATGCTCTTGCTGAAGCGACTGGACGACCGGATCGGTTTGTTGGTTTGCATTTCTTTTATCATCCAGCTAAGAACAGACTTATCGAAGTCATTCCTGCTGAAACAACTTCCAAGGAGACTCTCGATCGAACCGTTCAATACTGCAGAACACTCGGAAAAGTCGTCATCGTTTGCAAGGACAGACCAGGATTTGTTGTTAATCGATTCTTCGTTCCTTGGCTCAACGAAGCATGCCTTCTTCTTGAGGAAGGCGTTGCGAATGCAGCTCAAATCGATGCCATTTCTCGTAAGGCATTCCGCATAGGATTAGGCCCATTCGGATTGATGAATCTAACAGGTCCTCCGATTGCGCTCCATTCTACAGATTATCTTGCCGAGCAATTGAATACGCCACGATATGTTGGTGCTCAGAATCTTAGAGATCTTGTTGCAAACAATGCGATGTGGCCAATTGAAGAAGACGATTCCTACAACGAAGAACAGTATACGATTGTCTCTGAGCGTCTACTCGGTGTCGTATTCGGTGTCGCTGCACAAATCGTTGAGGAAGATATTTGTTCAATGGAAGATGTTGACAGAGGCGCTAAAGTTGGACTACGATGGGCTAAGGGTCCATTCGAACTGATGAATCGCCTCGGAGTTGATGAGGCATACCGTATGGCTTTAGCATATCAACAACTCACAGGAGATACATGGAATCTTCCGGAATTCTTTGAACAACAAACCTCCAATTGGGACTTTTCCTATGTGGATCTCCATGCAGAAGACGGAATTGCAACCATTACTATCAATCGTCCAGAAGCGATGAACGCCCTGAATGAAGTCGTTGTTGAACAATTGACAAAAGCAGTTCAGACTGCTAATGCAGACGATGCTGTGACAACAATTGTCCTTGATGGAGCAGGAAAAGCCTTCGTTGCAGGAGCGGATGTCAAATTCTTTGTCGATAAAATACGTTCAGATTCGATTCCAGATATTCAAGTCTTTACTGAGAATGGGCATGTGCTCTTGTCAGCATTAGAAGACTCAACGAAGACTACGGTAGCGCTCACCACTGGATTGGCTCTTGGTGGTGGAC
>JAKMFY010000025.1 GCA_022425185.1 Candidatus Poseidoniaceae archaeon
CGCTTGTATCCCGAATCCACCGTTGCACTCGCAGTTGCAGGCATTGCAGTAGCATCAGTAAAAATGTTGGAAGAAGAAGGAGCATCTCTCATCAAATGGGTTCTTCTTGCGATCGCTAGTGTTCATACTTTGGTTTTGACAAAAGGGCTCTCAAGCAACGTTGGATGGATATTATTGGTTCTTCTCTTCGCTTGGATTCTTCTCGATCGATTGCTTCCCGCCTTCCAAAAATATTCGCGTAATCCATTCCAATCATTGTCGATAGGAATACCACTCGCAATCGGGGCAATGGTTGGGTTATCCTTTGTTCAAGGAGGGTCGTTTGAAGCAATGCAAACAAATCCAATACAATGGATGTTCGCACTACTGGTTGCCTTCGGTGATGGCGTAGGGTTGTATCTTTTGCTGGGATTAGCAATATGGCCATTCCTCATCCCAACACTTCTCAGTATTCGCCGTTCACACGATTCACGAACAACATTTCTCACAGTATTTGTTGTCAGTGGTATGATCATAATGACGATGTGGATTGCTTCCTTATGGGTCTATGAGGCAATACGTTGGGATGTACCGTTGTGGAAGAATATGATCACAATGGGCAACAATGGTCGTTATCTTACAGCCCTAAGTATTCCCATATTGATGCTGGTGAACCACTTTTTCAATAACCGAGGGTCGTATGATTTAGCTCCAATTCGTAAACCAATGTTCGTTGCGATTCTTTTGGTTCTCCCATTGTCAATGCTTGCAGGATTGCATGGTCAAACCATGTGGACAGATGATGCTGGAGAAATCGTTTCATTAGAAATTCAAGACGGTCAAGATTTCCTCTACATCGATGATGAATCGTTAGCAATGCATTGGTTGTATACATTTAGATTGGAAATCGATCCGAATAGCGACAAGAACATCACTGGACATTGGCGTTCTCCAGATAGTAACTGGGAAATTGAACTCGAAGGACAACAGATGCTACAACGAGGCAATCTTGAGGATGTTGAATTCATTATCTTCGCCCCGAACATCGATGCTGCTCCTCCAGAGAATTGGGAACTCATCGCTTCTGATAAGGCTCCTTTCCTCAATGGAGGGGCCGAATGGAAGGTCTTCCAAGCACCTGTAAATGTATCTTGAGACCAGCGAGGGGTTCAAGGCATGGCTACGCGACGGTCCTACGAGGGGAATATGGTGCGACGTGCCGGCGCTCACAATGCTTTACCAGATGAAGACCCCATTCAGAGTCGCGAATGGGAACAATCAGTTGAGCAAGTTATCGAACAACAAGGCTCACAGCGTGCTGAACGATTGTTGCATACGGCCATTGCAGCAGGAAAGGAAGGCGGCATCGACATCGATACGACCACAACACCCTATCTCAATACCATCTCTCCAGAAATGCAAGGAGCATATCCCGGCGATTTGGAAATGGAAAAGCGGCTTCACACAATCAACCGTTGGAATGCGATGATGTTGGTCACACGGGCTAACAAATACTTCGACGGAATCGGCGGACACATCTCGACCTATGCTTCTGTTTCACATCTTTGGGAGATCGGGCTCAACCATTTCTTCAGAGGAAAAGATGGCGATGGCTGGGGCGATCACGTCTACTGGCAAGGGCACGCTTCACCAGGAATCTATTCACGCGCTTGGCTTGAAGGCCGTCTTACAGATGAAAACATTGAACATTTCAGACAAGAAGTCGAAGGCGTAGGCTTGTCTTCATATCCTCATCCACGATTGATGCCAGAATTCTGGGAATATCCCTCGGTATCGATGGGTCTTGGCGCTATGACTGCAATCCATCAAGCCCGTTTCAACCGATATCTTCACCACCGAGGCCTCGCTGATACAACGCTTTCTCGTGTATGGTACACCATGGGAGACGGCGAGTCCGATGAGCCAGAATCTTTGTCTGAACTTGCCCTTGCAGGTCGAGAAGGACTTGACAACATTGTCATGACAATGAATTGTAATCTACAACGTCTTGATGGACCTGTTCGAGGTAATTCCAAGATTGTTCAAGAACTGGAAGGCCGCTTCCGTGGTGCTGGATGGAATGTCATCAAAATTCTCTGGGGCACATCTTGGGATTCATTGTTTGAAAGAGATACAAAAGGAATTCTTGCACAACGTCTTGCAAACCTCGTCGATGGGGATGAACAACGTCTCTTCACTGCCGAAGGGGCGGTAATTCGCAAGGAATTGTTTGCTGGAGAAGAGTTAACGGCAATGGTTGCTGATTACTCTGATGCAGAACTAGAAGCGCTAACAGAGGATCTTGGCGGTCATGATTTCGCTAAAATTCACGCTGCTTACGCTGCTGCTTGCGCTCACAAAGGGCAACCAACAGTTGTTCTTGCCCGCACCATCAAAGGATACGGGCTTGGTCCTGCTTTCGCAGGAAGAAACACAACCCACCAACGAAAGAAAGCTGATGAAAACGATCTTCAATTAATTCGAGATGCGATGGGTCTTGATTTCACTGATGAGCAGTTGGAGAAATTACCATTCATCCGACCAGAGGACGTTCCTGAAGTTGCAGCATATGCAAAGAACCGACGTGTTGCAATGGGTGGACCATGTCCTGAACGCCGTTCTCCGAAGTTTGGACTCACTCTTCCTGAAGATTCAGTCTATGCTGACTTCGATGAAGGGACGAAAGGAAAGAGCCAAGTCTCAACGACGATGGTCTTTGTTCGTTTGATGCGCGGCCTCATGAAAACCAAGGGATTTGGAGAACGCGTCGTACCACTGATTCCAGACGAAGCGAGAACATTCGGTATGGATCCATTGTTCGCAGAATTTGGAATTTATCATCCTGAAGGACAATTGTACAAACCTGTAGATCACAAGGTTCTGATGAAGTACAAAGAATCCGCAAAAGGTCAAATTTTAGAAGAAGGAATCAATGAAGCAGGAGCACTTTCCTCATTCATTGCAGCCGCGACTTCCTATTCATCACAAGGTAGTCCAACCATCCCATTCTACATCTTTTACTCCATGTTTGGATTCCAGCGAGTCGCTGATTTGATTTGGTCTGCTGCTGATTCGAGAGCCAGAGGATTCCTTGTCGGAGCAACATCTGGACGTACAACGCTAAACGGTGAAGGCCTTCAGCACCAAGATGGTCATTCATTGCTCATGGCACATACCAATCCAGCAGTTCGCGCATACGACCCAGCGTTTGCTTTCGAACTCTCAACGATCATTAAGCGTGGTATTGTTGAAATGTCCGATGAAGATGTGGACGTGTTGTATTATCTCGCAGTTTACAATGAAAACTATCCAATGCCGCCGAAGCCGGAAGGTTCAGATGAAGGGATCCTCAAAGGACTGTATCGTCTTCGAGCAGCACCAAAGGGCGATGGTCCAGTGGTTCGATTGATTGGTTCAGGACCGATTATGCTCCAAGTTCTTGATGCGGTTGAAAAGTTAGAAGCAGTTGGCGTTCGTGCTGAGATTTGGTCTGCGACTTCATACGGAGAATTACGCCGTGATGGAATGGAAACGTCTCGATGGAACCGACTTCATCCTGGAGAAGAAATGCGAACAAGTTGGGTTGAAACTCAATTTGCAGAGGATGATTCACCAATCATTGCAGTTTCGGATAACATGGCCGCAGTGCCTGAAATGATACGAGAATGGGTTCATGCTCCATTCACTGTTCTTGGAACAGATGGGTTTGGCAGATCTGATACTCGAACTGCACTTCGCCGCTTCTTCGAAATTGATGGGGAATCCGTCGCACTTGCAGCATTATCTTCCTTGGTTCGTGCAGGAACGATTGAAGCTTCTGTCTATGACGAGGCAATGAAATCTTACGGTGTTTCAGCAGATAGAACCGATATTACCAGTCTCTGATTGGTGGAGCCCAGCCCCCATCATTACGGGCATGGTCTAAAATGTGCCAATAGATTGTTGTGAGTTCAGATTCTGAATTTTCGATGTAATGGAGTTCGTCAACCATGAGTGGTTTCTCGAGGTCTCTCCATGCTTTTCTTGCATTCCCTCTCAACCCCATAATATGTTGAGCAGGTCCACAGGTGGGCAAAGACAAGCGCGTCTTCCATTGACGTTCAATGATGCCGTAAGATTCCATTGATTCGAGAACTTTCATTTGAGATGGATTCGCCTTTTTTCGAACAAGCCAACTCGGATTTACAGACGTATCTACAGTGTACCCCTGTTGTGAAAGAAGGGGTGCCATCCAGTCCGAGACATAGCCTGCAGGGGATCGAAACCATGGGCGAAATGAATCAGGAAAGTGTTTCTTGAGAAGTGATGTGGCTTGTTTCAAATCGTTCGAGAACCGTTCAGAATCTTCTGGCCAAGCAGACCAACTTCGATGGGTTAGGCCATGACATCCAATGGTGATCCTTCCCCCAAACTCTGTTTCAAGACTTTGAATGGTGGAAACAAATTCCTTGTTTTCACATTGATCTGCTATGATGAATATTGTAACTGCAAACTCGTTTGATCTCATCCATTGGTTGAACGTATGGAATCCTTCCTGTAAACGCTGTGAATAATTTGGTAATGCTTCCTTTGCTTTTGACCGAGTGGGGTGTCCTTGGTGGGAAGGAACATGCCGCAGGTCATCGGTATCAACCGTGCACCATGTCCGCGCCAATCGCCTCACATCCTTGGCAGATCAATAACATGAATACGATGAGGGACTGTTTTTCCATTGAGTTCAATTCCAATAAATTCCTCTATGATTTGACCTTCCCATCGACTGCAAATACGTTCAGCAGTAATCAAACCTGCAGTATTTCTTGGATGCACGGTGATTTCAATTCTGTAGGTTTCTCCACGAGAATTAAGCCATCCAAGAACTGAATCAACAGCCCTTGAAGCGATTCCCTTCTCACGGAATCCTTTGCGAACCCAATAGCCAAGATTGTAATGGGACTGAAGAAGTTGCATTTCATCACCTAATCCAATCAGGCCAATGAAAGAGTTCGAACCATCATGAATGGACCAGAAATGAACTCGATCGGCGTTGGAAAGATGCTCAAGGTCATGGAGCATATCGGAAAGTTGACGAGTAATATCTCGATCATTTCGCAACCAAGGCAGAGCTGCCTTTGCTGATTCAGGATCTTCGACATAGGCTTCCATGACCGATGAAAGAATGGCCTTAGAAACAGGCCTTAGTGTAAAACCGCCTTGTAATTCAGGGAGTTCGGGAGTTCTTGCCATCGTGATTCCTCAAGCAGATAGGTGTGCGATTGCGGTCATAACGCTTTCATCATCATGATGGACGCGTCGAGCCATTTCAAGCATCCAATTGAGATGTTCTGTTCGGCCTGCTTGTTGGAGAACAAGGCCAATGTGGTACAGTAAAGATACATCCTCTCCTAAGTGAGGTCCTAAAGCGTCAATTTGAGCTTCTGCTTCTTGGACACGACCTGATTTAACAAGTGTAAGGGATTCTACAACGATGCGGTGAACATCCCGATGATCGTATGGAGTTGAGGCTGGCCAAGGCCAAATTCTGTGGCCGAGTTGAGGCTCTGGAGTGATGACGTCTTCTTCTGTTGGCTCTTCAATAGAAGATTCAACGACATCATCATCCGGAAGTTCGGGGACGTTTTCTTCTTCATCTGGCAATTCTGGAGTATGTTGGGTCTCAGAGATTTCGTCTTCAGGAAGTTCAGGAAGTACAGTTTCGTCTTCAGGAAGTTCTGGCATAGCATCTTCTTCGACTAAAGGTAAGTCGGGTAAGGCTGCAGTCTCAAAAGAGACCTCCTCTTCATCCATATCCGGTAAGTCGGGAACAATTCCAGGATCTGGCCCCACGGAACCACTGAAATCGACCTCGGATTCTTCGCCAGATGTTTCTGAGAATAATTGTCCTTGACCGGTGTGAACAGGCTCTTCAACTTCATCGAGAGGGTCGGATTCAGGAACAGTAAATCGTTCTTCGATTTCTGGAGCATCTTCTGTTGATAGTTCAACTTCTTCTGCTTTCTCAAATTCTACTGTTTCAGAAAGTGTAGGTCCTTCACTTTCGATGAATGAGAAGTTGTCTGAATCTTCAGCGTCATCGTATTGATCAATATCAACGGTAACGTCCTCAAGGGCAAGAACTGCTTCTACTGAGTATTCCTCTTCCTCATTATCATCTGCATCATCCATGAGTGTGCTGAGGAGATCGTTCTTGACCGATGTTTCAACAGGGTTATGCTGGTCACGTGCCGGTTTGGTGAGGTCATAGTAGCATTGGCTGCATGTCGTAGCATCCATCGCATTCGAAACGCCACAGAATGGGCAGGAATTTTCATCCTCCTCATTCTTGTCTTTACGCTTCCAAAACATACTCTCGCCCTACTTTCACGGTAGGCACTTGTGGTTTAAGCATCACCATCCCTCGACCGAGGTTTGCTTCATTCGCCATAGGATGAAATGTGTTCACGAGTTGGAACTCACATGGGCGAAAAGGGGAGGGTTCGCAGAATGAACAGCGCCTACGACGATATCGAACTCGATATCGATGGTGAGGAAGAGGGCATTTGGCGACGAGGCCAAGACCATTTTCACCACTTTTCTAAATTACTTGAACAAGAATTAGAACAAGAGACAAAGACGGTTCAGGAACGATGGTCAAAATGGTCCCATCATCGCTTACAGGCTTCAGGTCTTGCTTTGATTGGTATGAAGGGGAGGCCTAATGGAACTCTCTTTGGTGATTTTATTATCACATTTGAGCGCCCCGATCGACAGCATATCGGACAACATCGATTTACTCATGGTGACATTGTTGTACTTAGCAGAACAAAACCTATCGGTGAGAAAACGATTGAAGGGATTGTTCTCGAACGAGGTCCTACCCGCCTCAAAATCGTCGTCGCTCAGCGACCGAAGGATCTCAAGAAAGGAACCTGGAGGCTTGACAGGGGTGCTAATCGTGTTGCTCATGATCGAATGCAAGAATCCCTTGAGATGTTCCATTCTGTTGAAGGAGATAGGGGGACAATACTGAGAGATCTTTTGCTAGGACAGGTCCATGATCCTGAAGAAAGTGCTTCATCACCCCCAAAAATATCGGGAAAGTTTCAACGAGTTGAGCCAGGAGATGTCATGCTTAACCCGTCTCAAAAAGAGGCGATGAATGCTGCTTTGAAGAGAAAACTGACCATCATCCAAGGACCTCCTGGAACGGGTAAAACCCATACAGCTGTCGCTACATTGGCTCAACTTGCTCGTGAAGGAAGAGGTCCAATCCTTGCAACAGCAGAATCCAATGTCGCTGTTGATAATCTTCTGGAAGGCTTACTTGAAGCAGGTATTCGTGCAGTACGAACAGGTCGACCGGTTAAGGTTCGGGAATCGTTACGACAAGCAACACTTGACGCTCAACTTGAACAACATCCGAAGCAAGATGAAATCGCAATTATTCGAGAAGAAACGGATGAAGTGCAACGAGCACTGTCGAAACTTAAAGGTCGAGAAAAAGGTCTAGCGCACAGAGATATTCAATACAATAAGAAAGAAATTCGCCGTCTTGAGAAAGAAATGATTGCATCAGTACTCGACAATGCTCAAGTCATTTGTTCAACAAATATCGGAACTGGGCATCGAGTACTCAATCATCGTCGATTCCCCATCGTTCTCATGGATGAGGCGACTCAGGCGATTGAACCAAGTTCGATGGTTCCTATTTCCAAAGGATGCAGACAGCTCATTTT
>JAKMFY010000187.1 GCA_022425185.1 Candidatus Poseidoniaceae archaeon
AAGAACAAGAATCCGTCCAAACAATCGAATGCGATTCGCGTCATATGTTAGCATTCGTGAACACCAAAAAGTGTACTTCAACCTACACGGTCGATAACACGTACGTGGTCTCCACGCATGTTGAGCGTCATTGGAATCGGTTGTTCGTAGAGTTCCATGCTGACTTCTTCCTTAGTTTCTGAAACGCTTGTTACACGAGCCTTTTCACCCTTGAATGCACCTGAAACAATTTCGACGATGCATCCAACTTCGATTCCAGAGGTAACGGCCTTTGGTTCCAAGTATGGCAAGATATCCAACAATGGAGCTTCTCCTGGAAGAACGGTCTTAGCGTTCTTTAGAGGTGTTTGAGTAATTCCTCTTCGAGCGCTTGGATCTCGGCCACCAGAGCGGCCAATCAACTTCTCAACGTGGTGAAGTGCACTTGATTCAACAAAGAGATACCCTCGCATGTTATTTGGATGAAGTACTGAGAAGATTTCTCCCTGAAGCGCAGTTAATGAACCGCTTCCGTGGAGTCGTGCATACATTTCATCAGCAACACGTTGTTCTGAACCAATTGCTGTTTTGACGATGTAAAGGAAAGAACCAACTGAACCATACATCTCACGGAACAGTTTCTCAGAGCCTTCCATCTCATCCATATTTGAAAAGACACAGTTGTAGTCAAGCAACTTACCCGGGTCAATCCATTCGTGAGAAACGTAGCGTCCTGTTGGCGTTACTTCCTCTGAACTGGTTGCAACAAGAATAGGCATGACGTCGACGAGGGAACGACCCATGTCAATACCACGCTCTGGACCTGTTCCAACATAATCGAGAGTTTCGAGAGGGAGTCCTGTTGCTTCAGAAACACGGGCAAGGACTTCTTCTGGAGTAGATCCAGCACCCCAAACACCATCCCAAAGACCTGGGAAATCATTGTCGTCTTTGCTTCGGTTAAGAAGCAGCAACTTTTCTTCAAATCGTACAAAAACAATAAACGCTTCAGTCATCAATAATCACCAACCAATCCTCAGATTCCGAATACATCGTGAATCAACCAAGGAAGGAAATTGTCCATAAGAACGAGCAAAATAAATCCAATTGCTCCAAGAACAAACAGACCAATACCACAGATAATGCTGGTTTGCTTAAATTCTTGCGGCGTCGGCTTGCGCGCCATTCGAATAATTCGAGCCCATGACCCGCGAGAAATCTTACGGAACTGGGCTTCTATCCAGTCTTGACGGTCCTGAACAGCATCCTCGAATGTGCGTGAATCATCTTTTTTATCCGACATGGTACAACCTCGTGCTTTCCTACCGACCCAACCCCCTATTATAACCGCTTCCACGCGAATCGGTTTCCAAAGCAGAGCAATATTCGGCAAGAGTTGATGAGGGGTGAACGGATGCCTTACCTTGTATGGCTTCGCCCGACCCTTATGCAACCTTAGGCGTTTCTCGAAATGCTTCGGATGCTGAAATTAAGCGAGCTTTTCGGAAACTTGCACGTAAGCATCATCCCGATCGTAACCCCGATGATGCTGCTGCAGAAGCCAAATTCAAGGAAGTTCAAGCCGCATATGAAAAGATTGGTGACGCTTCAAAGCGCCAAGAATACGAACAGAAAAAGCGTATGGAAAATATGTTTGGTGGCGGCGGTGGACGGTCGCCTTTTGGTGGTGGAATGGGCGGTGGATTCGACGATATGATTGGACAAATGTTTGGTGGACAGCAACAACACAATCCATTCCAGCAGCGACAACGACGGCCTCAATCCAGACCCAAAGGCAGTGATATTCACGTTTCCGTAGATGTTGAAATGGAACAAGCCATCAAGGGCGGAGAGATTACATTTCAAGCCCAACGCATCAAAGTTGGGAGTGGTAACGTCGCTTCTAAGACCACTCAGAATTTCAAAATCCGAGTGGATGCTGGAATTGAACATGGTTCGTCTAAGCGACTTAAGGGGCAAGGGAATGAACATCCACAGGGAACTGCAGGCGATCTTCATGTCACGTTTCGAATCGATGCTGGTGAAGGGAGGCATTGGGAAAATGGAATTCTCATCCAACAGGTTTCAATCCCCTATTCTACGATGATGCTAGGCGGTAAAGTCAAGGTAAACCTTCCATCTGGAAAGAGTGGGCTCCTAAGCGTAGCTGGAAACAGCCAACCTGGTGATCGAAGACGGATGGCAAAAGCAGGATATCTTCAAGGAGATTTAGACCTTGAATTCATTCTCGATGAGTTGGAAGAACTGACATCAGACCAAATCGAAGTCCTAGAACGTCTCAAGGACGTGGGGTTGTAGTTTTATGTCAAAACACAACAAGAAGAAGGCTTCACGTAGCCCCGATGACGAGCGGTTTTGGAGACGTTTTACTTCCCTTCTCAGAGAAAGGGAACTCTGGACAAAGGACTGGTCTCTTGACGAAATGGTTGACTTCATTCTCCAGTATGAAAACCGGCCACCTTCACGAGAAGATGACAAATCCTATCGAAAACGGTTGATGGATGAAGTTGCCAAAATAATCACCTCGAGTCGAAGCAACGCCACACACTTCACATGGCAAGGAAACAATTCAGTTCGACCTCGTTCACGAGAAAGTATTGTCGCAATTAATGAAGCAGTAGCGCAATGGTCGTCCCAACTATCCCGCCTCGAAAAAGAAGAAAACGAATGGACTGAAGAGGATAAACAGACCTTTTCCCTCCTCATAAAAACCTGGGAAGCAATGCTTACAGGAACGTCTCTCCCGGATGGATGTTCAATCCATGAACAGACGGGAATGAAGTGGAAAACGTTCAATCTGGAACTCGAAATAAAACGTCTCGCAGCACGGAAATCTGGATTAAGATTCCCAGAATTTGAGCCTGCACTAGCATGGATGTTGGTTCAACACAAACATTGGACTCTGCTGGAACTGCTCCAACACAGACTTGCATGGAGAAGGAAAAGCAATCTAAATCCGTTCCCATCTTCTTACGATTCGTCCTTAGAATCATGGGCTGAAACATTGCCTGATGTCGATGCTGAAGGCGAGATTCGTAAAGGACGAAGTGACCTACGCCATCTTCAGTTTGTAACCATCGATCCACCTGATGCAAAGGATTTTGACGATGCAATATGCTTCGAGCAGAACGGAAATGGTTCTACCCTATGGGTTGCTATAGCCGATGTTGCCCACTATGTCGCTCTCGATTCTCGTCTCGATACTACAGCACAGGCGAGAGCAACATCGGTGTATCTTCCTCACGGTGTTCTTCCTATGCTTCCGTTCAGACTAGCCGATGATTTGTGTTCTCTACGAGCAAATGTTCCCCGATTAGCAATGGTTATCGAAATGAAACTCGATGAGAGCATGTCCATCATAGAATCAATAGCCCATGAGGCAGTGATCGAAGTCAAAGAGAATCTTGCATACGAAGACACACTCGAGGATTCAAGATGGAACGAACTGTTCACACTTGCTGAACACTGGCAAAAAGATGAACTTCGATTGAACGTTCAACAGGGAGAACAGCGCCCGCGTATACAAGAAGACGGTTCGGTTCGAATCGATGTTAAGTGGCCGAATAAGGCCACAAAAATGATTGAAACGTTCATGGTTAAGACGAATAATATCGTTGGAGAAATACTTGGTAATGAAGGTGCATTACTTCCTTGGCGTTGCCATCCGTCTCCAGATTCTATCGATGTGCGTGATCTTAACGAGCAACTCAAAGCATTAGAAATTGGCATTACTTTACCAGAACCGCGTGCAAAATCAAAAGGTCAGAATGATACCGATGAATTAGCAAGTCTACTCGGTTCTTGGGCAGGTAATGGAATCGACTTGAGTGGTTTGGATTCCTCCAAGGATGAGCCCACGGATGTCCCCGATTATCTCAAAGAAGTTTCAGACCAAGATGCAAGAGATGAGATGCTCGATGGTTTACGTCAAGCCCAAGAAAAAGCGGTTTCTCTAAGCGCTTCAATGCGTCGAGTCGTTGATCAAGGCCTTTTCCAATTGATGAATCGTGCACGCTATGATGTTGTTAACGTAGGGCATTTTGGCCTCAATCTCGATGCTTATGCTCACTTTACAAGTCCAATTCGTCGCTATCCAGATTTGATTGTTCATCGCCAACTTAAAGCCCATTTACACAACAAAGAGTGGGTTTACAATGAAGACGAGTTGGCTGGATTAAGCGAACACTGTTCATCCCAAGGAAGGATGGCTCAAGTGCTTGAATGGGAACTCGTAGCAGTAGCTCTGAACTGGCACCTGCGCCTTTCAGAAAATCAACAATGGAATGCCCGTGTTGTTGGACTGAAGACACCATGGATTTTTCTCGATCTCAAAGACGATGGATCGATGCATGGTCGCATGCATCTCAAACAATTATCCTCTAAGAAAAATCTGTTTATTGATGATTATGGCCTTCAACTTTTGGAGGAAGGAAGAGATGGTCAGAGTGAACATGCGATTCTACAACTTGGCCAACTCTTCCCCTGTCGAATCCGAGGACTCGACTTATGGTCTGGACGTCTTGACCTGTCTCCTGTCTAACATCAATGCTAATTATGAGCAATGGATGACCACAGCAAAGAGGAATCACGATGACTGAATCAACACTTCGAGTCAGGGGTATGACCTGTTCTTCTTGCGTTGCGTCGGTGGAATCTGTCGTTTCCAACGTTCCAGGAGTCGAATCTGTCCGTGTTAATCTGGCGTTGGAAAAGGCAAGCATTACATGGAGTACAGACAAGATTGACCTCGATGAAGTCGTAAATGCTGTTGAGAAAAAGGGATTCCAAGCAGAAAAAATCTCAACCCCAGAAACCATTCGTTCACAAGCAGTGCAGTCAACACGAAAGCAAGGTCAACGTGCATCGTTTGCAATGCTCTTCTCAATTCCAACACTCATTGTAAGCATGTTCGTTTCGGATTTAGGGGAGACCGGATCGCTCGATACTCGATTTCTTCTGACATTTTTACTCGCCACACCTGTCTATGTATTCTCTGGAAAGCAATTTCACAAAGGTGCTTGGAAAGCAATCCTCTCCGGCCGAGCCAACATGGATGTATTGGTTCATTTAGGCACTACAACAGCCATGATTTGGTCTATATTGGTGACATTCGATCCATTTTTTACCTTCCTTCCAAGTATTTTTTCGACAACTGAGCATGTCTTTTTTGATGGGGCGGCATTGATTATCGCTTTCGTTTTAGTCGGAAACTTTCTCGAGAGTAGAGCCAAATTGCAAGCGACAGATTCGGTCTATTCACTGATGAATCTACAACCTAAAACTGCAATTGTCATTGATGATGAGGGGGCAACTGAGCGCCATTCTGTAGAGGATGTTCCTTCTGGAACGAAGATTTTAGTTCGAGTCGGTCAAACGATTCCACTGGATGGAGTTGTTCTCGAAGGCTCCGCATTGGTAGATACGTCAATGATGACTGGGGAAACCTATCCTGTACGACGCAGAGAAGGGGATGAGGTCATTGGTGGAACGATCGTTCTTGATTCCCCGCTAACGCTCCAAACCACTCAACCCTTCCACTCAACCATTCTCTCAAGGGTCATATCAATGGTCGATGAAGCACAGATGGGCAAAGCTCCTATCCAGAGATTGGTCGATAAAATAGCCTCAGTGTTCGTACCTTTCGTTCTCTTTTGTGCGCTGGCATCAAGTGTGTTCTGGATGTTATCATCAGGATATGATGATAGAAGTGGTGGGGAGATTGCGATTCTTGCGCTTGTATCAACACTGGTCATTGCTTGTCCTTGTGCTTTGGGATTGGCGACACCTACTGCACTCATGGTTGGGACTGGGATTGGTGCTCGTTATGGGCTGCTGATCAAAGGCATTGAAGCACTTGAACAATCTCATGCGGCAACAACTCTCGTCGTTGACAAGACTGGAACATTAACAACTGGGAAACCAAAGGTATCTCACATCGAAATAATTGATGGTGAAGTACGTGAGGTTCTTGGCATAGCCGCTTCGCTTGAACACGCTTCAACCCATCCGATGGCTGAAGCGATTCTTGCATCATGGTCAAACGTAACCAAGGAAAGACCAGACATCACTGCTATCGAGAGCATGGGTGGCATGGGGCTAGGTGGTAGGCTGGGTGACGAAGTCGTTGCTATCGGAAACGAACCACTCATGGAACATGTTCGTGT
>JAKMFY010000059.1 GCA_022425185.1 Candidatus Poseidoniaceae archaeon
TTGGGATAAGGTTCGTAAATCCAAGAAGAATGTTGACCCACATGACCCAAAAGAGTAGGTTGACGAGGAATAGAAGCCCATCTTTTCCAAGTAGACTGCTTATCCATCCATCGTCAGTTTCAAGCATCGCTTCCTCTGCAGGCGCCATGGCTACACCTTGAGATTCAAACGGCAAAATCATGACTTGGATGACATGGAATGGTGTCAGAAGCGTTCGTTGAAGCAGTGAATAATCTTGATTCGGAGAGAGTGGGCCTGCAATTCGATCGATCCCTGCTGTGTTTTGGGCCATTCCTTCAACGCCCAAGAACGCATCACCTGGCTCAATTTCAAGAAGTTCTAAATCAGATTTTGCAAAACCTTCCGAAAGATAATGATCGTATTTGTCACCTAGCGTGATGGTTATGTTCTCTGATACGCCGTTGTCGTGAAGAACACCAAGCGTGATGTTGTCTCCTGCTTTATGCTCATCCATGAGCGTTCTAAATCCATCAAGGCCTTTGACTTCAGTACCATTGATTGTGGTGATGATGTCCCAAGGCTCCATTCCTGCAACGTCTGCTGGTTGATCTTTGATGATGCCTCGAACGTGGATTGTTTCATCATTAGTTGAAAATTGAGCAGCGAGTCCACCAAGGAGAAGAAGGATTGCAAAAGCTGCGAACAAGTTCGTTGCAGGCCCTGCTGCAAACATTCGTTGTCGCTCTTTGCGAGGAGCCTTGAACAATTCTTCGGCCTGTGGTTCTGCAAATGCTCCGAGTGGAAGTGGTCCAAGTTGGAGCAAACCAAACGAACGAATTCTCATCCCATGACCTCGGGCCAGTAGGCCATGTCCAAATTCGTGTATAACGAGCGCAACAATAAAACCGATCAAGCCCCACCAAAGAGGAATCATTGGATTTAATCCAGGTATAGCAACCAATTCACTTGCTGATGGAGGCGGTGTATCGACGGGATTGAAGATTGAAGTGATGAACGCTAGAATGACAAGAAGTGCGACGCCAAGCATTGCAAGATTACAAACCCAAAGAGAGACTTCTCCATAGAAACGCCAGAATTTTCTCGGTTTGGCAACCTTCTCAAGTAAATCGAGACCTCGTTTGGTTCGAACCATTAGTACAAAGCCAAACACTCTGGTTGCATTCCATTCGTCGAGTTTCCCATCACGTTCCCATTTTTTCAGAAGAAGATACCAAGCAAAAATGAGCAATGGGATGATACGCCAATCAAAAGTAACCGCACCCCATGACGCTGCCATCAGTCCTGCCAACCCCTGCCTCCATTTCAATCAATGCACATCATCCTGAATGTGAAGGTTCATGAATGGGAGCCACAAGGTCGTGTTATGCTCCACCGGAACGCCATTGAAACATGGACCAATGACAAGTGGGGCCAGCAAGCAATCCAAATTGCGGAATGGCTGATTGAGGATGATATCGTCCAAGCCTTTGTTCGATTGCAACGCGGAGCATTGATCATTGACGGAACAATCGATCAAACAGGCCATATGAAATGCAAAAATCATCTTCACATACCGTTTGACCAGTGGAATCCTGGTTCAATTCAAGCCTCAAGAACAAGAGACTCAAGTGTTCGATTCCGACATCGTCATGCTGAAATCATCTTGTCAGCGCGATTCAGAGCACCTGAATGGGGCCAAGCGCTTCTTGAGGAATGGCTCATGGAACAACGCGGGGAGGAAACACGACCAAAAAGTTCTGAGCAACGCCTTGCAACGATTCGTCGTTCAAAGGCCAGTGTTGAACGATATCTAGAACAATCAAATCTTGATTACGCTCAAGAACTCCTTCTCCTGACAAAACTTAGTATTCACTCTGCAGAGCGACACTTGTCATCAAAAAAGCAACTGAGTGACAGCGAAGAATAATTATTCTTCTTCAGTTATTCCAAGCGCAATAAGTAACGCTTGCTCTTGTTTCGCTTGAATGTATTCTGGCGAAGACATGAACAATTTGCGGACAATCGGCTCGACAATGATCGGCATGAGTAATATTCCTCCTATGCAAAGGAAAAGATAGAGCAAGGATGAGGATGGGACGTATGTCAATCCAGGACCCGTTCCGCTGACCATCAATTTAACTGAGCCAAGCCATGGAATTTCCCCACCAGCTCTGCCAACGACCCACGATTCCCGTACAG
>JAKMFY010000095.1 GCA_022425185.1 Candidatus Poseidoniaceae archaeon
GGAGTGCAAGGAATCTTGATAATGACATTTTCTGGCAATTCGCTCTTGAGTTGCCTTGCTTGTTCAAGCATACCTGCTGTATCCATTGCTGTAACTTCAGCAGAAATCGGGCCTGAACAAATATTGGCAATTTCACGTACTACTTCTTTGAAATCGCGGCCACTCTTTTTGATAAGAGAAGGATTTGTTGTTACTCCGTCGAGAATACCCCATGCGGCAATTTCTCGAATTTCATCTACGTCAGCGGTATCTAGGAAGAACTCCATGGATACGGCTCTAGCCGACACTCCTTCAATATGACGGACGCCTTACTTGCGATGAATTGCTCGACGCGCAGCATTTGCAATGTGAGGAGCACTCAATTGCATTAACTCGAGCATCTCGTCTGATTGCCCTGATTCGCCAAATCTATCTTTCACACCAACTCGTTCTAATGGAGTTGTTGAGGTCATCGAGAGATGTTCAGCAACAGCGCCTCCTAGACCTCCTATTACTGAATGATCTTCTGCGGTAACAATACAGCCACATCGTTGAGCCACTTCATCAATTAAACCAGTATCAAGTGGCTTAATCGTATGCATATCAACAACTGTAGCGTGAATTCCTTCCCCAGCAAGCATGTCTGCTGCCTTGAGAGCCTCTGAAACGAGAACGCCACAAGCAACGATGGCAACGTCGGATCCGTTTTTCAATTCGATACCCTTTCCAATTTGAATTGAATCTTCTGGGACGTCGTCATAGAGTACTGGTGTTTTATTTCGTGCAGTTCTCATATAGGATGGATTTGGGGAGGTTGCAAGTTGCTTGGTCAATATTCGTGTACTTACTTCATCACTCGGATGCATGACTGTTACATTAGGAAGTGTTCGGTAAATGGCTAAATCTTCAATTGATTGTGCAGATGAACCATCCGTACCTGTGTGAGTTCCTCCATGTGAACCACATAGGTGAACGGCAAGTTTTGGCCGAGCAACTCCATTTCTCATCTGTTCAAATGCACGTTCAGTGAAAATGGCAAATGTTGATGCAAATGGGATATAGCCGCTTGAAGCCATGCCCGCTGCAACAAGGAGCATGTTCTGTTCACCAATTCCGCAAGAAATTGTTCGGTCAGGATAGGCCTTTCTAAAGTGGAGTGATTTTGTAGATTTTCCGAGATCGGCTTCGAGAACTACAACTTTTTTATTTTCTGCAAGTTCAAGCAAAGCCTGACCATAACCATCTCTTGTAGCTGCCATGCGGGTCATACCTTTACCCCCAATTCTGAAAGAGCTTGAGCATATTGCTCATCGTTTGGAGCTGCACCATGGAAGGATGGATTATCTTCCATGAATGAAACACCCTTACCTTTTACAGTGTGAGCAATGAGTATTGAAGGCCCGTCATTTGTTTCTGAAAGATAGTTCATGCCTTCAACGACTTCGTTCATATTATGGCCATCAATTTCCTTTACATTCCAACCAAATGCTCTCCACTTTGCAGGAATGTCAAACATTCTCATTTGTGTTTCACAAAAATCATCGTTCTGAATTCGATTGCGATCGAGTATGACTTTGAGATTCCCCAGTTCATGATGTGCAGCAGCCATGGCTGCTTCCCAAATTGATCCTTCCTGAATTTCGCCGTCACCCAACATGACAAATGCTCTTCTTTCACTTCCGTCGAGTTTAGCAGCTATTGCACAACCCATACCGTATGAAAGTCCCATGCCGAGGCTTCCTGCACTGAAGTCAACACCTGGGCACCATTTCATATCGACATGGCCTTGACAGACACCTCCAAGAACACGATACGATTTCAAATCCTCATGAGAAATGAAACCCCTTTCTGCTAAGAGTGCATACATACCAGGGGATGCATGACCTTTCGAAAGTATGAATCTATCACGATCTTCCCAATCAGGTTGGTCGGAGCGAACTCTCATGGTAGTTCCATAGAGGCCTGCCAGTAAATCAATTTCAGATAGAGAGCCACCTGGATGCCCCGCCTGTGCTCTGTAGACCATCTTGACAATTTCAATTCTACACTTTCGTGCAAGTTCTTCTAGTTCTTCGATAGTGGGTTGCATGGGCACCAGTAATACTATGCCATCGCCTTTGGCCTTTGATAATTACCGTGGGTATTACTTTGAATTTGGAATGAAAGAACGGACAAATCTCTTCAGTGCATGGCTAGCAGTGGTCAACATTTCCTTGCCCAAGTGCCCTCCACTTGGCAAAGCCCTGGTTGCTAACCACAAAAAGACGCCAACAAACCATGCAAAGAACAGTAACGAGATTCCTTGAGGTAATTCTGTTATACCGAAAATTGAATCAAGATTGATGTTTAGTACAATTAATACTGCAATCAAAACCCCGAGAATGGATTCGCCTGCAATAAATCCAGCACCGATTAAAACACCTCGACTTTCGACTTCATAGGCTGCTTGTTTTGCCTTTTTGGATGGTTTTTGATCGAGTGTTCCATCGACTCTAAGATAAGCAGAGCCTATTGCTAGGGAAGATAGAATACCACCAAGCATGATTGGGACGCTCAAGCCAAGTGGCAAGTATATGCCAATGGCAACGGACATGACAGGCATAGCCAATCGAATTAACACGACTGCCAATGCTGCACCTAAGAAAACCATGGGGAGATTCATATCCCCTACAAAGGCACCTTTCACAATTGCCCCAATCAATTCTGCTTGAGGGGCAAATAATGCTTCGCTACAATCATAGAGATTAGAGGAGTTTGGGCCTTCAGAAGCCACAATTCGTTCATTCGTTGCAATACAAGCGGTTGAAGAAATTTGGAAAGCATTGTGAAGAAGACTAATCGTTGGACCAATCACAAAAGCACCAGTAATGACACCCACAATTTCCGCAATTTGTTGACGCCATGGGGTTGCACCAACCATGTGTCCTGTCTTCAAATCCTGCATCACATCTCCTGCAATAGCTGCACTGCTCGCTACAACTGCGGCGATTAGCAATGTTGCATACATCAATTCTTCTTGCTCAAGACCAAGGAAATAGGATCCTACAATCCAAACGAGTCCTACGGTGAATAATAGAGTGGCGATGGTCATTCCAGATACTGGTGAATTGCTTGAACCAACTACACCAGCGATGTATCCTGCTACTGCAGCGAAAAAGAAGGAGACAACGGCTAAGAAAAGTGCACCTGCTAAGGAAAGAATAAGTGAACCAGTAATGTACCAATAGAAGAAGAAGGTAAGGATGACAAGAACGCCGCAAACAACAGTAACCCACTTCATTGGCAAATCCTTTTCTGTTCTCAAGTGGTATTCATTGTCCGATTCATTTTGGACAAAAGACTTCTTTAGACCTGAAAAAATAGTTTTTCTCATGCTCCAGAGTGTATAGATTCCACCCACTACCATTGCCCCGACGCCGACGTAGCGAACTTGTTCAAGCCAGAGTGTGTAGAACCCATTTGCTAATGTATCCGATTGAGGCCAACCGTTGAGAAAACCGAGTAAAGGCACAAGGATAGCATAACCTATAACGCCTCCTAAAAATATGAATGATGCAATTCGAATACCAACAATGAACCCAACAGAAAGTAAAGCGATGGAAAGATCCATTCCTGCATACATGCGAGTTTTGAATACTTCAACTGCCCCTTCAGCTTCACTGTGTACGATTTTGAATCCCTTAACCATTAAACCATACAATGCACCAATACCGAGAGCGTATACGATCGCTAGTGCTCCGCTCCCACCTTCTTCTCCAGCAACGAGAACTTCTCGGCAGGCAACACCTTCTGGATATGGAAGGGCTTCTTCTACGATGAAAAGACGCCTTAGAGCAATGGTAAACATTGTCCCCAGTAATCCACCTAAAAGTGCTATTGCTAGAGTGGGAAACCATTCAATTTCCACCCAAATACCAATAACCAACATTGCTGGAACTGTGAAAATTACACCAGCAGCGAGAGATTCTCCAGCACTTGCCATTGTTTGTACAGCATTGTTTTCAAGAATACTGACATCCTTGAATAAGGCTCGAAGAATAAGCATAGACATAACTGCAGCAGGTATGCTTGCAGAAACAGTCATTCCTGCATAGAGACCAAGGTAGGCATTTGCAGCGGTCATCAGAACGCCTAAGACAATACCTACCACGATTGCTCTTAGAGTCAATTCTAGCGGTTGTTGATCGGCTGGAATGTATGGTTCTCCCAACTCGCTCATACACACCCGAGTCGTTGATGGTTTGAGAAAGATTCGGATACGAACCTTGAATTTATGATAAATAACACTCAAATATTTTCATGGGAAGTCCTCCATTATTATCATAAATCATAATGTTTCCCGGAAGAATAGGAATCCTTGGTCTTTGACCGGTTCCATTTTCATGGGTGAAATGTGTGGTTCAACAAAATTGGCATGCAATGGACAGTGCAGAGGCACTTACAACCCTTGACTCTAATCCGCAAGGACTCGCACAAAGCGAAATAATTGACCGGATTGACAAATATGGCCCTAATCAGTTAGCACAGCCTGAACCTACATCGGCAATATTACGATTTTTGAGTCAATACAATGATCCGCTAAATTATCTGTTAATTGGCGCTGCACTCGTTGCATTAGCGATTCATCCTGAACAACCAGGAGATGCAATTTTCATCTTCTTGGTACTAACCGCCAACGCTGTGTTTGGATTCTGGCAAGAAGGTCAAGCAGAACAAGCAATGGATGCACTCAAACAAATGAGCATATCCAATTGTGTTACGATAAGAGATGGTTATGAATCAGAAATCCCTACGGATTCACTTGTTCCTGGTGACATTGTTAAACTCGAGGAAGGACTGAACGTTCCTGCCGATATACGTCTGTTAGAAGTATATCAGTGCAGAGTGGATGAATCCGCGTTAACTGGAGAATCGGAACCAATCACAAAACGAGTGAATTCATTGGATGCCAATACGCTCCTTGCGGATCGAAGAAACATGATGTACATGGGTACAACAGTATCCACAGGTCGTGCTATTGGTTTAGTTGTTGAAACTGGTATGCAGACTCAACTAGGTCATATTGCAAGCGATATCTCTGAGGCTGTTACCCCTAAGACTCCTCTCGAACTAAAGTTAGAATCCTTAGGTCGTTTCCTTGGATTCATTGCCTTAATTGTAGCAGTACTTCTCGTATCCATTAAAATGATTCTTGCTATTGGTGGGGATAGAAGCCTTTGGGAGGTGGCAGTAGACCAGTTTATTGTAGCAATAGCCATATTCGTAGCCATTGTACCAGAGGGCTTACCGATTATTCTCGTCATTACCTTAGCTCTCGGAATGCGGAATATGGCGCGCCATAAAGCCATCATCCGCCGCATGAAAGCAGTCGAGACATTGGGTTCGACTACTGTCATATGTTCCGATAAGACAGGCACACTGACCAAAAATGAAATGACTGTACGACAACTTCACACTGTAGAGAGTCTATATGATGTAAGCGGAGATGGATTCAGCCCGAAGGGTACCTTGATTGACGATGGTCAAGAATTATCTGACCAGGATATGTCCTCGCTCCAGAGTGGTCAATCCTTCAGACTTCTTGCTGCTTGCCTCTCCCTTTGTCATAATTCTCAAATTTCAAAAGTCGAGGGTAGATGGTCTGCAATTGGAGATCCTACTGATTCTGCCTGTGCAGTGCTTGGGTGGAAATTGAATGGGCACATTGGAAAGTTTGCACAACGTCATCCTAGAATTCACGAGTTTTTCTTCAATACCGACCGAAAAAGAATGTCCGTGATTCATGAATATGAAGGTGAAAGATGGGTCTTTGTCAAGGGAGCTGCAGGCGGATTCGTACCGATTACAAGTCATCGCTTCAAAGAAGGAAAGATCGTACCAATCGAAAAACCTGACTTTGAAAATGCACAGAAAGTAAACGAATCGATGGGTTCCAAATCTATGCGAGTCATTGCTTTAGCAGCTCGAAAACTAGAACCAGAAGAAGACATCGAAGATATTGAAGTGGTCGAAAGTGGATTGATTTTCTTGGGTCTTGTTGGAATCATGGATCCTCCAAGGCCAGAGGTTCGTGATGCAATTAAGATCTGTCAAGATGCTGGGATTAAGGTAAAAATGATTACTGGCGACCATCACCTAACCGCTGCAGCTATCGGAAAGGAACTTGCAATCAACACTGGTGTAGAATCTCCTGTCAGTGGTGAAGAACTTAGACAAATGTCTGATGATGACCTTTCATCGACTGTTGAACGTTCAATCTTCTCTAGAGTGACTCCAGATCAGAAAATGAGAATCGTCGCATCATTGCAAGAAAAAGGAGAAATTGTAGCAATGACTGGAGATGGCGTCAATGATGCACCTGCTTTGTCAGGTGCGAATATTGGTATTGCAATGGGTATTGCAGGAACGGACGTGGCCAAAGACGCTGCCGACATGGTTCTTCAAGACGATAACTTTGCAAACATAGTACATGCGATTGAAGAAGGTCGGAAAATATACCAAAATATTCGGAATTTCGTGCGATATCAAGTATCAACAAACGTAGCGGCAGTAGCTCTCATTGTAATTTCAACGTTTATTTTTGGATGGAATTTACCTTTGACGGCGACTCAAATCTTGGTCATTAATATCTTGATGGATGGACCACCTGCCGTGGCTCTGGGTGTCGAAAAACGTCATGGCAATGTCATGGCCCGGCCTCCTCGACCTGTTGATGAAGGGTTACCTAATTCGCGTGACATTAGCCTGATATTCTACTTAGGCGCTGTTATGGTTATAGGGACTCTTATCATCTTCTACCTTGCTGGTGGTGGGGTTCAGACCGCAGATCAATGCACATTGGGTCCTCTGGATACAAATGAGTATGCATGGATGAATGATTGTAAAGCCGGAAACGAAAATGGTATCAGTTCTTGG
>JAKMFY010000135.1 GCA_022425185.1 Candidatus Poseidoniaceae archaeon
AACTAATGGAGTATTCTTCAATTTGAGACGTATTAAGTAGAAAGACACCGATGTTCAGGTAAGCTACATGCCCTAAACGCTGAAGTCAACATCATTCCACAAGATGATACACGTAGGTTGGCAATCCACTCTCATTCGCCATCTCAGCTACGATCTTCGTCCATTTGCTTGTCTTGCTTTCGAAGGCCAGTACGTGCGTTGCGGCATCAAGCAGTTTGTCAGTTAGATCAGTAGGTGCTTCTCCTCGTCCTGAATCTTCAAGCCCTGGGCGTGGTTTTGCCCACATTTCTGAAAAGACTACAAAAGGAATGTTGTTGTTATCAGCCCAACGTTCTGCGAGGTAATCCACACCACTCGCACCACCTGCGATAATGATGTCTGGATATCCTTCAAGTTCAATCCATTGATCAAGTATCTCTTCTATCACTGAATAGTCATAATAACGACTTGAACCAACAACTACGAGGTTGATTATTTTTCCATCATTGTTCAAATCTTTTCCACCAAGCCGGGCGAGTTCATTGGTTCCTGTCTTTCCGCTCATGAATTCCCATCACCACAGGGAGGAATAAACCCTCTTACGGATTATTTTTCAGCCATTAAAGGGGAATTGTATTCAAGTGCCCGCGTTACCGATGATTCAGAGGGGGAGACTATGGCTGCTGAAAATGAGCAAAAAAAGGGTTCAACAGTGCAAAAGTCTGCCTATCGGCAACCCGTTACTGCAAAGGGTTTGAAGGCCATAGAGGATGGTTCTCTTACTTGGCTTGACGATGAGATGTACAACAATCTCAACACGGGTGTTCTTGAACAGTATTTAGAGGAAAAGAACCTTGAAGAGTCGTTCGAAGTATCTCACTGGTCCTCACCTAAGGTTTTGCTTGGTATTGCCATTGGAGCAGTCTTTTCTGGTGTAACCGCATATATCGGTCTCAAACTTGGATTGGCAATTTCCGCTGCATGGTATATTGCATACCTCCTTGGAATGGCACTCAAGTGGTCTCCTTCTGAGGTGAACATCGCTACTTCCGCCACGACTGGTGCAACTCACGCCTCAACAGGATTCATCTTTACCTTCCCTGCAATCTTCCTGCTTGCATCGAAAGCCCAGTACTCGTTGGCCGATGGGCCTTTGATTACGTTAGAAGATGGTGAAGCGTTTCGATTAGCATTTATTGCCATTGTAGCCTCAATGTTTGCTGGTTTCCTTGGCGTGATGTACTTCATTATTTTCAGACGTGTATGGCTTGTTGAAGATCCACTTCCATTACCTGGTTTTGAAGCCACTCTCAAGATGCTTGATATTGCATCCGATGTAAACACTGGTGCAGTTGAACATGCCCGTGAATCGTTGAAAACAATTGGTTTTTGGACGGGTATTACGATGATTGGAATGTTCCTCATAGAGTATCCACTCATTTGGTTGTCTGACAAAAAACTGTCCGTCATGGATTATCTGGCAGAAACTCTTCACGTTGGAGATATTGGTCTTGCATCATTTTACAGCGCAGGAAAAATCCATCAACCTTCTGGAATTTACGAAGACGGTTCCTCAAAGAAATACACACAATGGTCTGAGGACAGTGCTTGGAATCCCTTCGCTTACACCTATGTTGGTGTTGCTTTGACTCCATCCATGTTCGCTATTGGTTGGTTCATGAAGACTCGAGTAGCCTTCTTGGTCAACCTAGGAACACTTGTCGGTTGGTTCTTCCTGGTACCGCTTGCAGTGTACAGTAACTTCCCTGTATACGATGCTACGCTTCAAGCGAATGTACCGATTCAAGATTATGCAGCAGGTGGAGGAGAAGCTCTTCAGATGATCGCTTTCTCTAAGACTGTTCGAACGATTGCAATCGGTTCAATTGTTGGTGGTGGCATGTTTGGTCTCGCTAAGATGTGGAAGACATTTGCAAATATCTTCAAGGACATTGGTTCAGCATTCAAAGGGGAAGGTTCTCAAGAGTACATGGAAGGCAAAGGTTGGTATGAATGGCCACTCATGCACATTCCTATCTTTATGGGTCTGACGTTCCTTTCTATGATTCTAATCTTCTGGGTTGGCGGTTTCCCTGTTGGGGCAGCTTTCATCTTCGCATCAGTCCTTATCCTCACAACCTTCCTTTTGGGTGCGATTGCAGTTCGGGTTATGGGAGAAACAGGAATTGAACCCGTTTCTGGTACATCATTCATTGTTTTGTTAATGCTCCTTGGTCTATTCCTGAATCTTGACAGTGCACTTGGACTCTCAAAGCAAGATGCAGTACTCCTTGGGCTGGTTGGAACTACAGTATTTGGTTCTGCAATTTCAATGTCGGGGACTGTTATCGGAGACTACAAAAACAGCCTTTACATTGGAAACAGACCTTATCACATCTCGAAAGGGAACATTATGGGTGTTGTCCCAGGAGCAATCATTGGAGCAGCAGTTGCAATCTTCCTATCGATTCAACTTGCTGAGGGTCGTATTGATCTAATCGCACCTCAAGCCAACGCCTTTGCCACATTCTCCGTTATTTTTGCAGAAGGACAAGGTGATCTTTATCTTCTTGGAATTGGATTCCTCTTGGGTATGTTTGTTGAATGGGTCACTGGAATGGGAACTTCATTCGGTCTAGGAATGTATCTTGACGTACCTCACACTCTTCCAATGTTGATTGGTGGATACAGTCGAGACAAATGGGAAGAGCGCAAACTCAAGCCTAAGATTGAGGCCATCAAGGAAGAAGAAGGAGCTACTGCAGCCGAGAAGAAGCGTGCCCTTATCCTCTTGAGTACCTTCATGGTTGCTGCAGGTTTATTGACTGGGGAAGCGTTTTTCGGAACCGAATCAAGTATTCTCTCATTCATTGACACGCTTGTAGCAGATCCGAATAGTACTGGTTGGTACATTGGACGAATGGCTGGTTTCATCGGATTGAATGTTGGTATTGGATGGGGTATCTACGCTCTCTTCAAGCGAGCAGGCGTCATCGGTGGAAGCCCAGTTATGGATGCTGAGTTAGTCAACGAGTCGTGAACTGCATGAGTGGGTCAAGCGTCCCATCGTTTGTTTGGGCTGTATTAGGAATTGCAATATTCGGTGTTTCGAGTGCGGGGGCTATCTTCACACATGTCGATGAAATTCCACCGCTTTTACGTGCTTCTTGGAGATTACAACTCACAGCATTACTGCTTGCACCACTTGCATTATGGCAATGGTATTCTACAGAAGTAACCATCAAGAAGAAAGTTCTACAATCAAGGAATCTGAGTATATTAGTTGGCAGTGGATTCTTTCTCGCCCTTCATTTTGGGTTTTGGGTAACTTCTCTCGATCACACATCCCTAACGCATTCTCTTCTCTTTGTAACCGCTCACCCACTTGTCATACTCGTTGGCATGTTTTTCTTTGTTCGTAAACCAAGTCGAATGGAGGTCATGGGTGGAATTGCTGCTTTTACAGGTGCAGGAATCTCCTTGCTGGATGCTGGTGATGTACAAGGCGACCAATCGGTTACGTTCTTTGGTGATCAATTAGCCTTTTTTGGTGCGGTATTCGTTGTCGGTTACATCGTTTGTGGACGTATCTTGCGAGAGTGGATGCCTCTGTTTGTTTATGCCTTTCCGGTGACGCTAATTGGCGGTCTGTTGCTCATTCCTGCATCATGGTTGTTCGAATCTGATTTTGGCTCACTTGGAGCATTTGGATATTTCACCCACTCTACACTGTGGTGGTTTCTTCTCCTCGCCTTTATTGCCGGTATACTAGGACATACTGGCTTGAATTACTGCCTGAAATATGTCTCTCCACTTCTAATATCGATCAGCGTAACACTTGAACCAGTAATTGGTTCAATCATAGGTTGGTTATTTTTCTCAACAGGTGTACCTGGATTATGGACTTGGGTCGGTGGTCCCATTCTCATGCTTGGTATTGTTTCGATTATCTATGGAGAACACCTCTCAAATCAAACAGCCTTTCATAGAGCAGAAGTCCAAGGAGCGAATGAATGATGTCTAAGAAATGGGTCTTGTTGACAAATGATGATGGAATTGAAGCCCCAGGATTCGAGATGCTCGTGAAATCTTTGAACAAGAGAGGGATTGCTATCATTGCTTTTGCTCCTTCGAACAATAAATCTGCTTGCAGTATGCAGATAAATCTCGGTAAACCAATTGATTTGCACAACAGGGATGATTTGATTTCGAATTGGAATTTAGATGAAACTGTAGGATGTCACCTTTATTCTCTGGATGGTACACCTTGCGATACAATGATCGTAGCCTTAGATGGGGGGTTAGAGAAAGTCCTACCTGGAATTGTTCCTTCATTGGTCGTATCAGGCGTAAATCTAGGACCCAATCTCTCTCAAGACTCCTATCATAGCGGAACAATGGGTGCAGCAAGAGAAGCTGGATTGTACGGCATGCCTGCTATTGCATGTTCATTTACATCCTTTGAAATCGAAGGTATGGAAAGAGGCATTGAAGGATCAGTTCAACTAGTCGAACGAGCACTTGATCTCCTGCCAATGATTCCACAGAATCTATGCCGACCACATATCGATGCAAATGCTTTCCATGTTTCCAAATGGCCCGGACAAGCTAAAAAAAGGAACGAGAAAGAAGCGATGCAAATGTTACTTCATGCCTTTCACCATGGTGAATTGATGCTGAACATCAACGTTCCGCCAACTTGGAATGGTGAATTCCAAACAACTCGACTAGGGATGCGATGGTACAGGGATGCAGTACAATTTGCAGATGGCGAAAACCATGGCACAGTTGAGGCACGTTTTACCATTGGCGCAGCATATATTGATACTGAATCAGTACCAAAAGGTGATTGTGATTCGGTCGGAAATGATTTTGCAAGTATTTCCTCACTTGCCAATTGGCCTCAGACTCACCCATTGGCTCTTGATGACGAACTTCTGTCACATGCCCTTGAACAAGGAACTGATGGTTTTCCACTCTGGCTCAGAGATTAAGATCAACATTCTCATCCAATAAGAAGTGACATAGACCTATTGCAAGATGACCCTGAAGCCAAGTGGAACCTAATGATCTTGGGATTCCTTCTTCGATTTCCAATGGTAAATCATCTGATAAGATGAATGCAATATCAATAGAGTTAGAATTCGAAGTTGATGGTAATACTGCTTTTTTATTCCACAACCGTTCTGCATCAGCATCGAGACGAATCAATGTTGTATCTTTCCAATCCTTTAGCGTACGTTCCAGAGTTCCTCCTCCATCATAGACACCAGGGTTTCTTTGCACCCATTGCCCAATAGCAGGCATAGGCTCTTTGATTGATTTTGCAATCAATCCAGCAACACTTCGCTCTTCAGCATGAAATCCTTTGAGTTCCGAGCCGATAAATTTCAGACGTCGATGAGGTCCAGGTCCTCCTTGAAGATGAAGGATTACCTCAACATCCTCTCTGATTCCATGTGATTTCAACAAAGCAGCCATCAATCCTCGAATAAGGACATCCATACGTCCAGCACCACCAGCTAAATCGTTCAAAGGAAGTTTTCCTTTGCTCATTGCTCGATGTCCTACAAGTGCAAAATAGCGCACATTAATCTCCTCGTTCAATAATCGTTCGAAGAGCATCACAGAGGTCTAATTCATTCTCAAGCACAAAGTGACTCCCTTGCTTATCAACGAGATATCCTCTCGGCTTTGAAGCATCATCAAGATCCTCCAATCGATTGGCTACAACAGCAGTCATTCCTGAATGCTCAATTTGTGCAACTGCTCGATGAATGAGGTCTCGTTGTTTTATTCCTGATTCCAATTTGAATCCAATACGAGTTGAACCGATTGTTTTCGATTTAAGTTCTAAGATATGCTTGTCTCCTTCAATAAGCGTTATGTCAAGAGGGCCTTGCTGACTTGCCAGTTTCCCGGTTGCAGGATTTTCAACAACATAATCGAGTACTGCTGCAGTATGAACCCAGGCCTCAATGCCATCATTTGCAATAGCCATTAATTCCTTAAGCATCATTTGAGGCTGTGGTGCTGTGATACAAAGCGGCAACCATCCGGGCATCTGTACGGAGGTTTTTCCAACTACGCAAGTAACATCATGCCCGTGTCTATATAGATCATCTGCAATTTGGATACCCGTTTTTCCTGAACTTGTATTTTGAATCCCGCGTATATCATCAATAGGTGAGTATGTACCTCCTAAGGTAACTA
>JAKMFY010000166.1 GCA_022425185.1 Candidatus Poseidoniaceae archaeon
GTTCGTACGTTCCGTACGAAGGATGAATGCGTCAAAACGGCCTCGTTTCTGATGCGTTCGCCACTATCCTTCTTAGGGGATGAGTCCTCGACCAAGACACGGTGAATGAATGACGGATGAAGCATCCTCGCTAACTGTGGCCAAACTCAAGGCCCTGTGCGTCATCAATGATTTGCCTACGGCTGGTAAAAAAGCCGATTTAGTCGAGCGTTTACTCGAATCAGGTCTTGCTCGCAGCGAAGTTGGCCTCAAGGATGCTGAGCCAGTAGCAGAACAGATTGAAGATGTCGAAGAAGAAGTCGTCTTCTCCCTTGAAGATGAAACCACGATTACTCCAACGCCTGAACCGAAGGCCAAAGCAAAACCAAAGCCTGCGGCAAAGGAAGAAGACGTTCTCGATGCAGAAGTTCTTGATGCTGACCTTGTTTTTGATGAACCAGAAGAGGTTGTAGAGGAGCCAGAAATGTTCACGCCAGTTGCTGTAAAGCGACAAAATGCGACAACATTGGTCGATATGATCAAGCAACCAAAGGTGATTGCTGTTGTCCTTGTTGCTCTGTTCGTAGGTGCAGCTGGATGGTGGTACATCAACTCTGAACTCGAACCGTTCACAGCAGATCCTCTTCGCTATGGCGATACCATGGAGTACACCATTACCGGTGGTGCAGGGGACCGTCCTGCCATTATGGCCAGTGAGGGATTCCTTGACTTGGTGTTTAGTTTCCTAGATACAGAAGAGGACTATTGTCGAATCTTCTTGGATTACAACGGAAGAGGTACACTAGCCATCAGTGAAGGAACATCTCAAGATCTCTTTGGTGAATCATCCCAAAACCTGCTTGGTGCTGTACGAACGAGAGGAGCCTATGGGAGCAATGATTGGCTTGCTGTTGAAATGACCAACACCTACGATTTGGATGATTTGGATGTTGGTCGAAGCACCTACTCAATTCTCAATTCGGGTTCATGCCCAGATGCGTCAAGCAGTCCCTCCTCGCCTGGTGAAGCGGTCCTTACGACCCGTCGCTACGTTGAATTGCGTGAACAAGTGACGATGTCAACAGGATTCGATTTCTCCGCAACTGTGGATAACAAACCGTACGAAGGATCAGCGACGACCTTCGATGTTGGTGGTCTGCTGGGTTCTCTCGATGTCTTCCTACCCGGTGTTTCAATGATGCTTCAACCGATTGAATTGCAGGACTTGTTTGCCAATGATGTCATCGAAGAAGGTGCATCTGGAGAACGACTTGGATGGCGTTGGAGAGTTGTTGGTGCTGATACCCTTGGCGACGATAAAGCGTGGAAGATCTCAGCAACACACGTCGATATTGAAAGCCTCTGTCTTGGTTCTGCAACCATGGAAATTTGGGCTGAAGAGAATAATCCATGGGCGACTCAACAAACTGTTGATGTGATCATTTCCAATGATGGTTCTCTCCAAGATTCTTGTTCTCCATTGTCAGAAGCGTTTGGTGACTATGTTCTACCAGAAGGAGAACTTGAACTGCATCATGCCTTCAAATCGACCAAATTGACGCGTGGTTCAAAGGTACTCGACCTTGGTAAGGATTACAGCATTCGTCCAAGAGCGAATCTGCTCGCAATCGACGACACGCTGCAAGAAGATTGGGCTGCACAAGAAGGCATTCATCCTCCTGACAAATCCGAATCGAGAACACATACGCTCGAGAAGGCTATGCAGTGTTTCGACTACATTGGTGGACAAGCATCAGGTGCAAATGCAGCCTTGGACAACAGTGGTTACATTTGGAGAGCCATTGACGATCGAAGTGGAACCGCAACGAAGTGGAACGTCTCATGGGTTGCTGCAGACGATACTGCTGGATGGGTCTTGTTCGAATTGACCGATGAGCCTACTTCTGAAACCTGTACGTTCCTGGATAAAGGGTCTTATGATGAAGTCGTTTCATACAACCGGGAAGCCATTCCTGCCGTTGCCAACGTCTCAACGGTTGAGGCACGTCTCAGCGATAAGGCACGATATCCGGCATTGAGTGGTACTGATGGAATCTACGATACCAATGGAAACCTCTACTCGCAAACTCGCCTTGGTATTCTCGTCGCTGTTCCAGGCGGTGGAGCGAATGACCTTCTTGGTCAACTGACCGATACATCGGTTGGAGCTACAACACTTGATTTCTCTCGAACATGGAGTGAGGGTGTATGGGAACATACGTTCGCTGTAGCGGTTGATGCCACCGACGGTCGTGTTGTTGGTTGGACCAAACTCTCTGCTGTGGAGGGTTAGTGTGACCGACGAAGAGATTCCTCGTGGTCTTGACCATCTAATGGAACAGAATGCTACGGATCTGCCGTTCCTTGCTTCTTATGGGGCTGGAATGGATGGTGCTTCCATCGATGTTGACGCGCTCTTCTCTGGAGTGGAAGCATTCCTTTCCTCAAGGCGCGTTGAATTCGAAGTCAATGAAGATAGCATAACCTATTATGCAACAAGCATATCTAAACACGAAGAGGGTCTACTCATCAAGATTGAACATGAGCATCTTCCGCTTGTTCATAGCGATCTTGACAGGGTTGGATTCGTTGAAGGGCGGCTCAATGATGACCGTTCAACCCTCTCGGTTATCCTCCAAATGTGGGGCAGTGAACACCGTCGCTTCCTTGAGCGACTTGTTGAATTTACGACCGCTTAATCACGTCGTGCTACGGCGATAGCAAGACCTACTGCTGCCAGAGCAGGGATGAGTGTGAATCCAGGCAAGAAGCCTTCATCTTCTTCCTCAGCACAACTCTCCCCATCTGCATCAACACCATAGTAGACACCACCATCTTGGTAACAACTTGACCAAACAGTGTACCATGCTCCTTGAGGGAAGTATTCTGTTGTGTCATCTTCGTACATGGCTTTGACTCGCCAGTTAACGTAAGAATGGTCTTCTGGAGGTGTAAGCGATGTTGTATGTGTCAACTCATCAACGGTCACTTGTTGGACGACAGGCGGATCACAAACGCCTGAATTGAGACAGATTTGTGTGGTGATTTCGAAGGTTGTGTTGTTGTCCTTGACAGCTTGGTCCATCACTACAGTAAGTGACCATGCATTTCCTGAGACAGAAGGCGATGTTGCAGTATAGGATGAGAATGGGGTTTCATCTGTATCTGGACCATTATCTTGGCCAGCATTTTTAGCAGCCATCGAGGTGCTGCAAACAGCAAGAAGGGCAACGAGCATCAGTGTCAGAACGGTTCTCATGGAGTAGGCCTAGGAACCGCTTGTCTTTTTCACTTTCCTTCTTACGGTTCCATGTCCCATAACTCGTCACCGACCCAATGAAGGGTCTTGATGCCCTTTCCTTTGGTCGCTTCAACCATATCAACACCAGACATGGTTGCCCATCCAAGGGCTAACGGACGTCCGTGTTCTTTGTCTCGAATCCACACCAAATCGCCGACTTCTATGGATTCATCGGCACCATGAACACCTGCTACCATGCAATCTGCTCCGTTCATCAAGAATGGAATTGCACCGTGATCAACAGCAACCCAGCGCTTCGCACCAGGATGTTCAAGGAATCCGCGAAGCGTAAGAAACGCCCAACGTTGGCCTTCATCATCACTTATTTCGATGGTCTTTGCAATCTTATCGACAAAGACGAGTTGCCATGAACCATAGGTAGCCATTTCAAGAAAACCACCGTCAACATTGAGATCAATATCCAAAGCCTCTTCCAAGTCCTTGAGTAAAGGAGCGATGTTCTTTCGTCGAACAGGTCGTCGCTTTTTGATTTGGAATTCTTTGCCCATGAACCTGCCAGAAGACTGACCCGTTTCACCCTTCGCCTTCAAGAACCGCCAACAGGTGGCATTTTCATGGCCGTCTGGTGCACCATACGAACCTTCCAAGCCCACGCTAAGGAATTAGGAAACGAGGCTCCAAGCGAACCGATCTTCTTCGTCAAACCAGACGGTTGTCGAACGGAATCCACTGAACTCCATGTCTCATCACACCCAGGAGAAGTTCACATCGAAACGGAGTGTGTTGTTCGATTGAATCAACATGGTGACATTGAAGCGATTGCAGTTGGACTTGATCTTACCGATAGAGCAGCACAATCCGTTCTTAGTGCCGAGGGATTGCCATGGTCGAAAGGCAAGACGTTTCGGCAAGCTGCAGTGCTTGGTTCGTTCTATCCTTGGCGATTGGGTGCAGAAGCCCTAAGCGATCCCAAGACGGCTCCAAAAATTGAATTGCAGGTCAATGGTGAGCGATGGCAAGAAGCATCTCTGAGCGAGATGAGTATTACACCTGCTCAACAGATCAAATCCTTGATTCAATGGGCTCCTGTTTCAACAGGGGATTTGTTGTTCACTGGAACGCCTCAAGGAGTAGCACAATTACAGCCCGGTGATGTGATTGAGGCACGCCTTTTTGCTGCTGATGGTGAACTGCTTTCCTCGTATTCTGGCCGTTGTCGCTAAGGGTTGCCTTGATATACGCCAGTCAAGTCGGTGGCTTGCAAGGAGTGAGTATCATGGCACAGTGGCACGGAGTTTCTAAGAAAAAACCAAGCGGTGGACGACGTGTTCGAGCACGAGGAAAGCGCTCGACTGAAATCTCTACTGAGAAGCAATTCGCACTCGTTGGCGAAGCACGACGTAAGGTCTACCGAAAAGCTGGTGGCAACTCAATGGTTCGTGTTATGGCTGCAAACACAGTTTCAGTCAACAATCCAAAGACAGGGAAGACTGTCAATGCAACAATCAACAACGTGATTCAAAACGAATCCGATCCGAACTACGTTCGTCGAAACATCTTGGTTAAGGGTGCAATCATTGAAACCAGTGAAGGCAACGTCAGAATCACTTCTCGACCTGGCAAAGATGGCGTCATCAACGGCGTTCTTCTTGAGTGAAGCCCCACATCGTTGGGTTCATACCTTCCAACCTCACCCTTTCAATGAGGCGAGCCTATGGAACACAATCCAGACCGAATTTCTGTTTGGCCTGGTTACTTCAATGCAAAGACGTCGAGACGTAGTGGTCGACGTGTTCCAAAAGATGCTTCAGTCCTCAAGCCTGATCTCGAAGGACTCTATCTTGCTGCGCGTAAAGTAGGCCTCAAGAAGATCAAGCGAGAAGAAGGAACCTCTCATCCTCGTCGACCTTACGGGAAAGAAGGCCGACTCTGGGTCAGCAGCACCGGTGCGAAACAATCCATCGGAGCAAACAGCAAGGAAGAGGTCATGCAACTCATTGGTGGTGTCTGGAGACAGATGCAGAAAGACCGCCGAGCATCTGAACAAGAACAGCAAGCAGCTGGTCCAAAAGCAGGTGACCGAAGAGCACGTTCCCAACGAAAGTCAGGCAATAAAAGCAACAAATCCCAAAGTGGTGGCTTTCGAAAGCGTGGTTTCAAGAAATAAGCAATACTGTTAAGACCGACCAGAGACATATATTTCTGTATGGACCCAACATCATTGGCAATACCTGCAGCAGTAAATGGAATGAAAGTGTTAATTTCAGCCTACGATGGTTACGAACAATCAAGGGTACGCATCACGGATAGAGCCGTACGAGAAGATGTTCGTAGGCGCGTCAACCATCTCCATCATCAAGTTGAGCGATGGCTCTTTCGATCCTATGCAAATAATGAAAAATACGAAATGGATAGAATACAATCCATATTGCATAATCTCCAATCATTTGCAGAAGATGCCCAATATGCAGTTGCTGGAGAATCACGTCCAAAGCATGACGGGATACGCAGAATGAACCGTTCACTGCACAAGAAATTGATTCGACATGATCGTGAAACCATCACCATGTTAGAGCATGCAAGCCAACATCTTGGCGCAACGTTAGCGACGCATGTGGTTACTCAACACACAGATTTGGACATCATTGACGGTGTCATTAGCAAAGCAAAACGTCATTTCCTCGAACGAAATATGCTGCTTGACGGCATGAGGAGCAGAAACTGAAGGTGAAACCATGACAAGAGATACATACAGATGGAGAGAAGAACCGGACATTATCGCACGATTTGTCCATGACAAAGAACTACCAAAGAACACGCCCATTGTACTTCGGCCTAACGAAGTCTGTGTTGTTCTTGAGAATGGAAGAATTTCTGGAATCGTGACCCAACAAGTCATGCGAGCCAATCCATCCACCTCGATGCTTCGACGCGTCTTTGGTGGAAAACGGCAACGATCCTATCTTTTCGCTTTCCTTGGCCCCTACACCTTCACGATGCCTTTCGCTTCCAAATCAAGTGATCATCAAACGATGAGGGGAGAGGTTTCTCTTCGAGTTCATGCCTCTCGCGAAAACATTGCTCGATTAATTCAGCTTCCAGCAAAAGGCATCATGGAAATACGAACCTCAGATATCAACGATCTACTCATCGATGAGGCTCAAGCCTACATGTCGAAAACGATTCAACGATTTGCAAATGATGAATTGGTTCAAGATCAAGCCAATGAAAACACAACCATTGGCCTCTG
>JAKMFY010000180.1 GCA_022425185.1 Candidatus Poseidoniaceae archaeon
TGAGTCGAATGGTTGAATCATCGATTACATCTGCTGTTACCGAACCAAGTTGACCAAACTTGACAGTAATCTCGTTTGTGACAGTCACACCAGTCGATTTTGTAGCATATCGAAGGACTCCATTCGTCTCATCGGAGTAGGCAACATGCATCATGCCTCCGTCATCGATGAAGATCGAATTTGATTCTCCTGTGCCATCTCCTGAGCCACCAGTGGCCTCGATAGTACTGACTTGCCAGTTGGACGATGATGGATTTAGTGTGGCATACTTCAATTTCCATCCATTCCATGAGCGATAAACAATATGCGGATCTCCTGCTGCATCAATGGAAATGGAAGGGTTTCGGCCAGTATTTCCTGATGAATCAACAACTGTGGTTGTCCATGCCCCATTTGGCACTCCCGTCGAATAGCGCAAGTCCTTATTCGCATCCAGATCGTCATAATGAGCTATGTGGAATTGTCCTTGATCATCCATGGCTATCGAGGTGTAGTAACCGGGATATGCGATGTTGTATCCGCCAGTGTCGGGTGCGTAAGGAATCCAAGAACCGCTTTTGTTTGTTGCAAATTTCAATTTCGATTGACTGCGATCTTGATATGCAATGTAGGCACGGTCGTTATCGTCAATCACGATAGCTGAATTACATCCCTTGTTACTACCCGACTCGATTGTATTAGTCGTCCACCCCGCCCCATCAAATGATGCAAGGCGAAGACCATTACCACAGTATTGACCACTTGCTACAAAAGAAATATGAGGATGATTGTTTGAATCAAGAGCGATCCCTACAGGACCAACTTTGGCGCTTGTGGAGACTTCGGTTGAACTCCAAGTAGAACCGTCGTAATGCATGTACACTACAAGGCCGGTATTCGTCGAATAGGCAGCATGGAGTTCATCGTTGTCATCAATGACCATATGCGTATCCCAGCAATAACTTCCTTCGCAATTTTTGATAGCGGTGGGTGTCCAAGAAGAGCCATCATAGACACTGTGCGTGAATGCGTATCCATCACCACTAGCATGAATGATGTGAATATGGCCATTCGAATCTACTGCAATCGCGTTTTCATGTCCTGCCTCATTTCCGTAGTCTGCAGTCGTCTTTGTCCATTGGTGATTGATGCCATCGTATGTCGTATTGGTGATAGCGAGGTCTGAAAAACCGCTACCTGTGATGGTGATTTCCTCTCCACCTGCAGTCCAACCTGTGCTTGGTGAAATTGTAGTTTGAATTGGACTTGAGTACTGAATCTCATCACGCTCTGCTTCGAGAGTGGTTTGTTGCGTAATCATTGGAGATGCGAAAACTGCAAGAAGTACAGCACTTACAAGTAATACTCGCATGATTTGGGCTATCTCTTAAATTTAAAATATTCTTTGGTAACAATTTTGTTACCTATATCTGCCACAGCCACTCTCTTCATTGTGACGAAATTCAATTTCATCAGCACATCACTCAAGAACTGGGTTCGCTTGGAAGAACCATGGCGAACGTCCTAACATTGGACAATATCAACGTCGAAGGCAAGACTGTGCTCTTGCGCGTTGATATCAACAGCCCTCTTGATCCTGCAACCAAGTCGTTTCTTGATGATACAAGGATTCGTGCCATTCTTCCAACCTTGAACCGATTATCAAAGGCAAAGACGGTCCTCATTGCCCACCAATCCCGACCTGGGAAGAACGATTTCACCAGTACACTCGGTCACGCACGTGAACTTGGACGATTGTTAGGGCGTTCAATACGATGGGTTGATGACATCCATGGGCCAAAAGCAATGGAAGCTATTGAGGAGATGAAGATTGGCGATATTCTCATGTTAAACAACATTCGAATGGATCATGAAGAAGTAAATCGCAAAGGAGACGCTCTTGCTCTTTCTGAAACACAACTCGTTCAAGATTTAGCAAGTGTTGCTGATGTATTCGTGAACGATGCATTTGCCTGCGCTCATCGCTCCAGCCCAAGCATCGTTGGTTTTGCACACCACCTTCCTTGTGTGGCTGGGGAATTAATGGCTCATGAGATTCGTCAAATCGATTTGGCCCTTGAAGCTCCAAAGAGGCCATGTATCGCTGTTCTTGGAGGCATCAAAGTCGATGACAGTATTGAGGTTGCTCTCAATATGTTAGACAACAACATTGCAGATGAAGTCTGGTTTACAGGAGGAGTCGCCAATCTTGCCATCCACCTTTCAGGAAATGACATCGGTGAAGGAAACATCTCATTCCTTCAAAATGAATTACAAGATGCTTGGGATTCTACAATCGAATCTGCAACTTCTTTGCTTAATTTACATCGAAATAGAATTATTTTGCCAACAGATGTTGCAGCAAATGTAGAAGAGAACCGTATCGATATCAAGGTCGAAAATTTGCCTATTCACGCACCTCTTTTTGACATGGGAATAGCCTCTATTCTTGCCCTTTCCTCTCGTATTAAGAGTGCTGGAACAATTATTCTAAACGGACCCGCTGGAGTCTTTGAATTACCAGATTTCGCATTAGGAACTATCGAGATGCTCAATGCATGTGCAGAATCAGAGGGCTATGCCGTCATGGGCGGTGGCCATACTGCAACATTGGTCAGTCAACGCGGTCTTGCTGACAAGATGGGGCACGTTTCAACAGGTGGAGGTGCTTGTTTAGATTACATTGCAGGCAGAACCCTTCCAGGAATTGAAGCACTCGAGATCAGTGCTCAGCGATATCAATTGGAAATTACACCGATTCTACTTGATGAATGAACTCAACGTGACACAATTGAATGGGGAGAAAACCCTCCGTATCAATCACTAGGCTCTTGAAGAAGTACAAGTAGGAACAAACATGGGCGATGATACTGCTGTTCGTTATCGAAACGCGGTTTTGTATGATGATCAATTCGACAAACATGTTGGCGATTTTCTACTCCATAAGGACGGTACTTGGTCGAATTCAGTCGGTGACGAGGATGTTATCGAAGAGATTGATGGGTCCAATCGGGTCATTACTCGGTCCTTACAAAATTGGCATACCCATCTCGCAATGCAGTTGAATGCTCGGGATTTTAGTGATGGTTTTCCTTTACACAGATGGCTCAACGAGGCTATATTCCCTACCGAGTCGAAGATTACTCCGGAGTTTGTTCGAATTGGTGCTCAAGCTGCTGCTGCTGAAATGATTCGTACAGGTTCTACATTCGCTGCTGACATGTATTTCTTTCCTGCTGTTACAGGAAATGTCCTCGATGAAG
>JAKMFY010000194.1 GCA_022425185.1 Candidatus Poseidoniaceae archaeon
TCCTTGGAAAGGGTCTAGATTCTCAAGAAGATTTCTGTATTGAAGGAATTGCGATGGTGACTGATGTTCCAATTACCTACCTCGGTTATGTTAATCGTGACACAGGTGTCATCGAAGAAGCAGGGCATCCACTTGATGGAAGAGCCATTGAAGACAAGATTCTCATTTATCCTAAAGGGTCTGGTTCAACGGTTGCTCCGTACGTACTGATGGGGCTCTTGTATGAAGGTAAAGGTCCCAAAGCCATCGCTAACCGTGATGTATGTCCGCTCACATTACCCGCTTGCTCATTACTCAATGTTCCATATGGCCATGGATTTGAAGAGGACCCGTGTATGCTTGTCAATGATGGTGATTCTATTCGTTTCGAACGTAAAGATGGCATTGTGAGCATTACTGTATTGGAACGGGCGTGAATACATGCGAGCACTCGTGACTGGCGGAGCAGGCTTCCTCGGTTCGAGTTTGGTTGAACATCTGCTCAACCTCAAGGATGATGTCGTTGTTCTCGATAACTTCTGGAGAGGTCGATCCGAAAACTTGGAAGATATCCTTGAAAACATTACCCTTCTAGAATTAGATGCTTGTAAAGCGTCTTCCTATGACTCGATACATGATCCATCTTCAATTGATGTTGTCTATCATCTCGCTGCTATAAACGGTACAAAATGGTTCCATGAAGAAGCACGAATGGTGATGGATGTAAATCTAAATTCGACACTAAGGGCCATTGAATTCGCAGAAAAATACGGCTGCAGATTCGTATTTACTTCTTCTCCGGAAGCATTTGGTAATTCTGAAGAGATGCCTCTTGGAAATCTTGAATCTTCTGTTTTCACGCATCCATCTTATCACCAACGACATGCCTATGGCGCTAGTAAATATCTTGGAGAATTAGCGGTTCAACATGCTGTTCGCCAGGGTCTTGATGGACGGATTGTACGCCCCTTCAATGGATACGGACCTCGTTTGAGTCAAGATGAATATGGGCAGGTCGTCACTATGATGATGCGATCAGCACTCGATTCTAATCTGGTCCACGTTCATGGGGATGGAAGTCAAACACGTTCCCTTACTTGGGTTGATGATGTCGTTCAAGGAATAGCGCTCTCAGGTCGCTTGGATTCTTGTTTGAAAACAGGAGAATCGCTTTCTAGTCGTTCATTTAACCTCGGCTCTACAGAAGAGATTTCAATGCTTGATTTAGGAGACATTATTTGTCGACTCGTTAATGAAAAAACCGATTCCTCTGTCAAAATAGAGATGACGGAAGGTTATCCTGGAGATTCATTACGTCGCTTACCACATCTTGTAGATGCAGAGACATCTCTGGGCTGGTCTGCCACGACTTCCCTCGAAGAAGGACTTCGTCAGACGTTGGAATCAATGTTGTAATCCCATGCAGTAGGTGTGGCCATCAATCGGTTCAATCCGTGTTGACAGAGCAGATGAACGGACTCATTTGGAAGATGTTCTCCTGGGACAATTAGTTGTGTTAAACGCAACACAACGAGACATGCTTTTGCCTCGGGTAGATCATGTTCTGCCACGACTTCTGCTTCGATGGCCATTGATGCATCTTTCATAATGAGATGATTTGATTCTAAGGCGTCTATTGAGAATGCCTCCCATTCACTCTCTTCCCTTGGAATGGGTTTGCATGTATCTTCAACCAGACGGGCATTATCCTGATTCGGTTGGAGGAAATTAAGAACAGCCTTTCCGTTTTCTCTAAGATTAATCAGGGAGTCTCGGACACGATTCTCTCGATCTACTGACAAGGATATCACCGCAAGTGGCGGTGAGTTAGCAACGATGGATACAGATGTATATGGTGCTAAATTCCGAATGCCGTTGTTCGATTCAGTCCCAAGCATGACAAGTGGTCTCGGGCTAACAAGGTTCGAAAGAAAGAGTGAGCGAGCTTTGTGCTCCATATCACCTAAATCATGTTTTGAAGATTCTTTGTGGAGTGTAGATTCTTCTCGAGGGAACCACCTATTGAGTTCACCTGCTTTGATTTCATCCAATGCGTGGCGGGTGAATTTTCGATATGTTTCCCAT
>JAKMFY010000214.1 GCA_022425185.1 Candidatus Poseidoniaceae archaeon
ATGACAATTAAGCCAATTGGTACATTGTATCAGTATACTCAATGGGATGAATGCGAAGGGGTTGTTCGATTGCCCTTAACAACCATATGAAAAACGAAGCGTTTGCAGTGAGTCGCCGCTAACGCTACCCACGCGTTGCGTTTTCTCATGTGGAAATCAATGGGCGTTCGCTGATAGAATTGATTGGTGTACTTACGGAGTGAACAGGTATTGGAATACGTTCCATTCCGAAGTGATTGAATATGAATACCTTCAGCGGTAGTTGATTGGAAAGGCAACATCGTAGCCTGTTCACATCGTGAGTACAATCACACAATGAAGGTCGACTGGGGATTCACTATGCTCAAAGTCTTGTTTTGGAGAATAAATTTCTTTTTCAAGAATCGAAAATCAGCCAAGATTAACCGTCAATTGGGCGAACGAGTACAGTCCGTCATTGTTGAAACTCAAAACGGTATATTTGCCGTAGACCCAAGAGATTTAGAAGTCGGGTATAAACTTCGAAACCATGGTAGTTATGGTTTAGATGAAATTTCCAGAATAAACGAATTAATCACGAGTGAATCAAATGTCTTGGTGGTTGGAGCCCATATTGGTTCCCTCGTCATTCCAATTGCTCGTATGTGCAACAAAGTTGTCGCTGTAGAAGCCAACCCAAACAATTTCAACCTCCTGCAAACCAACGTACATCTCAACAAATCAGAAAACATAAGCATCCATAATGTCGCTGCCAGTTCGAAACAAGAGAAAATACAATTTCAAATGAATGTGGTTAATTCTGGGGGCAGCAAACGCCTCCCTAAAAACAACGAATACATGTACCGCTATGATAATCCAGAAGTCATTGAAGTGCAAGCACATTCACTCGATGAATATCTTGATGAGGAACATTTCGACTTGGTTCTCATCGACATAGAAGGTTCAGAATATTTTGCAATGCAAGGCATGGAAAAAATCATGTCAAATTGTAATGTTTTAATTGTGGAATTTCTGCCTCACCATTTGAAGAATGTAGCTGATGTGTCGGTGGAACAATTCTTATCACTCATTCCTAAGCACTTCACGAAACTAACCATTCCAAGCAAAAAAGAAACCCATCCTGTTGACATTGGTGGAACACTACTCAAACAAATGTACAATGACAAAGAAGGCGATGACGGCATCATATTTTTGAAATAAACTCATCATTTTCATAGTTGTTAAAATATACTTGTCTCACTTACCCGTTAGCATGAGCGACAGTAAGCCGAGCCTGCTTGTCGCCAAAGGCAACATCAACCGGATGGGGGGTGCTGAAAGAGACCTTATCAGGTGTTTACCCCATTTACAACAATGGTATGATGTGAGCGTTGCAACACTCAACCCATCGCGAACATTGTCAAATCTTTGTCAGGAAAACAACATCACAATTTTCTCACCCTCGACGCCCTGGAACCCACCTACCTCGCCATTTTCACAAATTTTTGACGGCGTCCACACATCTTCCAAACACTATTGGAGAAAGTGTGAGGGGCTTCTTGAAACGATTGATCATTTTGATTTTTTCCACATTGTGAGTGGTGATGGATACCTTGCGATGATGGAGTTGATACCGAGCGATAAAACCGCCCACCTGTATCTCCATGAACCACACAGAGGATACCACGAGGATTCGCTGCACAGAAAGTTAAACGGAAAACTCAAGCGTCCTTCTTTGATTACCAACCTCGTCCTCTCTAAAGGTCGGAAAAATGATCTTTCAATCGTTCGCAAGTTTGCTAGCAATCGATCTTTTTTTGTGAGTGGCAATTCCTCGTATTCTGCTCAACGGTCAAGGGATGTTTACGGAATCGAATGTGGCATATTGCATCCGTGTGTGGACCAAGAAGAGTTTTCGGTTGAGGTTGGAGACACTCCCAATCCAATCAAACAAACAATAGAGGGAGAGTATGTTGTAACCGTCGGTACGGCAAACTGGGCAAAGGCAACCATGGAAACCATATCGATGCTCTCAGGTACCGGGATATCGCTCGCCCATGTTGGGGGTGGCACCGATGCACAAAAGACCCGATTACAGCACCATGCACAAAAAAATGCAGTAGACGTATGGATTGCCCCAAGACTTTCATCAAAAGAATTAGCGAAATTAATGTCTGATGCTCTTGCTGTCGTTAGTATGGCGCACAAAGAACCCTTTGGCTTGACTCC
>JAKMFY010000236.1 GCA_022425185.1 Candidatus Poseidoniaceae archaeon
AACTTGTCAAGTGGTTCAATTTTCTCATCGACTGGATTGCTACCTGCTGCGCCTGATACACATACCTCTTCTACTTCTTTCAACTCAAACTTCGGATCGAGTGCTTCGTTGTTACTTGGTTCAGGAACTTCTGGTGATAATGAAGTATACATTGAATATGATTTGTCTCAGATGCCTTGGCCAAGTGCAATCACTCCAACCTCTGTAATGCTACGCATGTATCGGACAGGGGTAACAGGTGTTACCCCACTAACTGTAAGCGCTCACGCTTGTTCAACATTCACTGAAGGGTTTGTCACCGCCTTGCAATCTCCTACTTGCAGTACAGCGGAAATAACTCGTTCGACTCTACCAGTAACCCCTCCAAATGGTTGGTTGGAGTGGGATATCACTTCATTGGCTCAATCAAACATCGCCAACGGAAATCTTACAATGACAATTAAACTTTCAGCCGTGGGAACTGCAAGTAGTCTGCATTCATTCCATTCGGGTGAATCTTCAACTACTGCATTGCGTCCTGTTCTTCGAGTCGATTATGTGGATAACGTGGCAGGTGTTGTTCCACCATCACAACCAGTCCTCATCTCGCCAGTAGATGGTACTGTATTGTACAATACAACAACAACTCTGCTTGAACCATTGGACAAACCTACTCTTTCATGGAATCCAGTCACTGGTGCTACAGGATACATCGTTACTATTCGTAATTCATCTGGGCAATACAATTTCAAATCTGGAATTTCAAGTCAGATCAGTGGAACAAGCTTTGTTTTCGACAGTTCCCTTTCAGCTGGATCAACCTTTGAATGGTGGGTACAAGCCGTGAATGGTTCGATTCCGGGTCCATCCTCATCTCGATGGATTGTGGGTATCGGCGACCCAACCACACAGGATAATTTCGATCACACATGGACCTATGAATTCCAAACTGGAAACGAAATTCAAGAGATGGCTCATACCAATGTCGAAGATGCTTCGGTATACAGTGGAACTGCAGACGTCAACTTAGATGGTGATTCGAGCATCATTGGTATCGATTCAGGACAAGATGAGTATCGAATGTTGGTTTCAACAGATTTCGGTCAAATTCCATTCAATCCGAACATGAACGTTCATTCAGTCGATTTGAGTTTGTACCTCACCGATTTAGACTTTGGAGCAGGTGCAACTGGAATGACGCTCTCTGTTCACAAAGTAATGACTACAGGTTGGGGTGAAACTTCCGTAACTTGGAACGGAACTGGCTCTGCAAATTGGGGTGCTCCAGGTCTTCAATCCGGTGTGGATTATGATACGACACCACTCGACACATTCTTTGTTAGTAATTCCCAAGCAACAAATCAATGGGTACAGATGAGTCTAGGACATCGATCTCTGTTCATTGATGGTACGCATGGATGGCTCATCATTGCTACTGTTAGCCAAGGATGGATGACAGTTGAATTTGCAGATAATAGCGATTCAAACACCAACGTAAGACCACTCTTGCAAATGAATTACACGGACATTGACTCGGTAACCATCTCACCAACTGCAACAACCACAGATGCAGATACGCCAGTAACATTCAGTGCTTCAACGTTTGATTACAATTCACTCGTGGCCACAGTTCCGATAGCTTGGACCGCTTCCAGCGGACAAATTGATGCTTCTACTGGTGTATACACTCCTTCAACAACTGGAGTTCATACAATCACTGCTTGCTTTGGCGTCATTTGTGCTGATGAAACAGTAACGGTCACACCGGGAGCACCTGTTAATCTGGTTGTAACTCCCCTTACTGAGACGATTACTGCGGATGAAACACTCCAATTAACAGCCGATGTTGTTGATCAATTCGGCAATATCGTACCAGGTGAAAGCATCTCCTTTACTCCAAGCAATGGTTCGATGGGAGGTACATTCGGTGATATCTTCCAGCCATACTCTAACGGAGGCCAAACAGTATCTGTCACATGGACGACAATCACAATCATTGTTAATGTTCAAGTTGAACTCGGTGCGCCTTCTGAGATTGTTTTGACCGGATGCGGAGGAGTTACTCCTGCAGGAACTGAATGTGAGATCACAACCACTCTTTATGACCAATTTGGAAACATCATTCCTCTTTCTCAAGCAGGTGCTTTGACCTACTCAGTAACTGATGGAATTTACAGTGAAGCGACGAGCATGTATTTTGCAGACAATGTGGGTACATGGCAATTCTCTCTAACATCAGGTATTGGCTTGTCTGATTCAATCACAATTACCACTGGACATGGAGCAATGGCTTCGCTTGAAATTACTCCTTCAGCATGGGACTTAACTGCAGATGATGTCATCTTCATGAACACAACAAGAATCGATATTCAAGGGAACAGACTCCCCGTTTCTTTGCCTCTAGACAATTGGACGTTTGTAAGTGATGGAGCAGTGAATGTCACATTCGATCACCCTGTACAATGGATTCCAACTGGACTCGGAGGAAGAGTGATTACCGCACAGTATGAGACAATTTCAGCATCGATTACCGTCAATGTCACCAAGGGTGAAATGACTGGTATGGCGTTGATTGTTGATTCGGCTGATGCAAATGATCAATCCTACAGTCTAACTGCGGATGATACGTTACAAGTGAAAGCAAAGGCGAGTGACGCAAAAGGAAATCGATGGACAATTGACGTAAATTGGACCATTGCTCATCCAAGTTGGACCGATCAGTCAGTTCTTCTCTACACTCTTTCAGATGAAACTGAATTCATGCCACAATTGGCATCTGATATTCCTTACATGATCTATGCAGAATATACATCCGGAGGGGTTGTCTTTAGCGAATCGGTTTCAGCAACTGTCTCTGAAGGTATCTTGCAGATTTTTACCATGAGTTCAATCGCTTCTACTGGAGATTCATCGACTGCGTACAACATCAGTGCAGATGAGCACCTGGATTTCTCCGTCAGTCTCAGCGACGGAGATTTGAATCCTTTGGATGCTTCAAGACTCACTTGGTTGTTCGAAGATTTGATTTCAGGTTCAGTAGTTGATGTAACCTCAACGTTCGAATCTGATGCTTACCATTGGGAAGCAACAACTGTGGGCTCCTACAGAGTAACCGCCTACGTTGTGAATGCAGAAGGATTCAACTATTCGAAACAAGTTGATATCTCGGTTTACAATGGTATTGCAGTTTCGCTAGATCACACGCTCGATACATTGAGTGAAGATGCAGGTGAATCGATTGACATTACCATTACCGGTACAGATAGCGATGGAAATACGTTCTCACAAGACGTGGAATGGACTGAAGATGGAACCACTTCATCCCGAATCGTCCCTCTTGCGAGTGTCGGAGCTTACACCTACCAAGCATCTGTTGCAGGTGAACACGTGATGGTGTATTCCACACCTGGAGCCACAAATACGTTTGATCTTTCAATACAACCGCAAATGGTTGTTGCTTACCTTGAGGTTGTTTTGTCTGCAACAACCGTAGATCAGCAAGCATCGATTGATGTAACGGTTGAAGCAAAGGATATGTTCTACAATCCTATTCCTGTCCCAAGTAGTGCCCGTGTTGATTCTACTGGTCGAGGGACAGTCAAGGAACTTGGACCAGGTCAGTGGCGTGTAACAACGCTCGATAGTGGCCCTCAAACGATTACTGTTACAGCAGGACAGGTCAGTGAGAATCTCGAAATCGAAGTAACAGGAACCTTTGGTGGATTCTTTGCAGCAGGCGGTGCGTTGTATTACATAGGCGCCGTTTTGGTTGGCTTAATTGCTGTCGTTTTACTCGTGATTCTGGTCATTGCTCTTCGTTCAGGAAGAGATGATGATGACTGGGATGATGATTATGATGAAGACGAAGAAGACTCTGCGCCAGGTGCTCGAGGACCGAGTGGCCCTGCGCCAGGAACGGGACCAAGTGGCCCTGCGCCTGGAACGGGACCGAGCGGCCCTGCCCCTGGAACGGGACCGAGTGGCCCCGGACCATCGAGTCCTCCTCCTGAAGCGGAGGAAGAAGATACCAGTTGGATTGTTGATCATCGTGTCGATGACGATGGAACTGAATGGGCTCAAAATGAAGATGAGACATGGTACTTCAAAGAACCAGGTCAAACCGATTGGTCTGTTTGGGAAGATTAGGTGATTGGATGAACTCAAAACAGTCTGCATTCTTCTTATGCATTCTGTTGATGTTCGTTCC
>JAKMFY010000288.1 GCA_022425185.1 Candidatus Poseidoniaceae archaeon
CTCTTATCTGGCTGCTCAATTTCATTGAATTCAATGAATTAATGATTACTAGAGGATTACTTTCTGGTGCTGATGTTGAAACTGGAATTTTATCTTCACCAACTTCTTTACTTTCTTCAATTGGTTCGTTTACAACGATTTCTGGAACTTCTTCTAAATCAGTATCAAGTTCTTCCATCGACTTCTCAAGTTCTTGTTCAGCAACAATTCGAGCCGCCTCTTGTTCAGCAGCCAAACGAATAGCTTCTTGTTCAGCAGCAATTCGAGTGGCTTCCTGTTCAGCAGCAATTCGAGCTGCCTCCTCTTCAGCGGCAATTCGGGCAGTTTCGGCAGGGTCTGGTATTCCAAGGGGTAATTCAATCTGTTCAAAATAAGTGAACAAATCTCCAACAGTTACGACTTTGTCGTTATCAGAATCAAGGAGTGTGAGGAGTCCATTGATAACCCACGCCGGGGGTGAAGTCCCAGTTGTTTTTTCTAATGCTGCGGAGAGTTCATGAGGCTGAATGACTGCATCATTGTTGGAATCGATAGTACTCGCAATTTCTGCTCCAGTTAGGCCAGATCCGAGTAACCAACTTGTGAATTGTTCATTCAGTTGTCCAATCATTGGGTTTGTGGAAACCATTTGTTTGATGTGATTTCGCATTTTTTCTTGGACCATATTCTTAGCAGCGGACATAGTACTCATTCACTCCATATCGCCGTATGGTATCAAACTGCCTCCTACGGAAATTGGAGTTTTGGCCAATGAGCAAACTCATCCTCATGCCAAGATAAGGTGCAAAGAAGGGTTTCGATTTGCTCTAGGTCCGTAAGATTTCGAGCAATCTGTTCACGATGCAACCAGTTCTTCAGAGCACCAAGTTTTGGCCCTTGTTGCACGTTTGTATGAGACATAATCCAGTCGCCAGTGGCCAATGACTTTGATGATGGGCTTGAAACTAATTCATCGCTTCGAGAAATGCATTCATGAATCTCATCCTTGGAGTGTCCACCTTGATTTAACGGTGCGAATAGGGCTTCAATCCGAAGATGTTGTTGAGCCCAATTGCCTAGAACATATTGGTGTATACGTAGAGTTGAATCTAAGAGTTCTGGTATGTGCCCTAAACAACGATGCCGGAAAATGAGCGTTTTCTTTTCCTGATTGCTAAGTTTGAGAGATTTGCTTGCTTGTTCAAATGCTGTAATTGGGGCATCACGGAAGAGTACGACTAGTCTATCGAGCACATCATCACCTTCGAGCGAATCAAGTAAGGATATGCGATAATCATCAAGCATCCAATCGAAATTAAAGATTTGAAGAAGGATACCATCATCTGCCATTTGCTGAAGTATTCTTGAAGCGTTTTTTCCAATGAGAATCCTTTTCAATTCAGACCAAACTCTTTCACCGGCTATTTTTGAAAGCATGCTTCTCGTTGATCTCAGAGCGTTTGCTAGATTTGGTTCAGGTTTCCAGATACCAGCTATGCCCTGATCCATGAAACGGTAGGTTCGTAGGATTCGTAATGCGTCTTCTGAAAGTCTTGCCTTAGGTTCACCTACTGCACATATACGTTTTCTTTTCAGGTCTTCAAAGCCTCCGTATGGGTCGTAATATACGCCTTTTTTGACATCCAGTGCCATCGAATTCATGGACAAATCTCGACGGGACAAATCAACGGAAAGAGAGAGCCCCCATTCGACTTCATCTGGTCGTCGTCCATCTCCGTAACCCTTCTCAGTTCTAAGCGTAGTAATCTCATAAAAATCGCCTTTTGAACGAAACGTGATTGTACCAAATTTCTCGCCAGTTGGAATCATATCAGGGTACGTCTTCATCTTTTCAGGGACCATGGTGGTTGCTAAATCATAATCAACAATTGGTGATTCAAGCAATGCGTTACGTATTGCCCCTCCTACAATCCAAACTGAGTGGCCTTGTTCTTCAAACCAATCAACAATCTTCAGTAAACTCTCTGGAAGGTTCTGAACCATCCGCCTAAGTTCTGGAGTGAGGGCCTTTGCATCGATGCCGCTTGTCGGTTCCATACATCTCCCTCATGCTAGCCGTTGCTCAAGTAAGAAAAAGCATTATCCCGTGAATTTGTTTGGGAAGGCCATGGCTTGGGATGAATCTGATGTGCGACTTGTTCCTCTTGAATGGCTCAAACCTCATGAAGAAATCAAAGTTAAGAATATGAAAAAGTTACTCGATATGACTCTTCGATGGAATGGATTCACTAAGCCCCTAATTGTTGACAAAACAACCGGAGCAATTCTCGATGGTCATCATCGCCACGCTGTTGCTATGCGGCTTGAACTTGCCAGGATTCCTGTAATCGCTGTAGATTATTTCGAGAATGAATCAATCGATATTGAATTGTGGCCTGCTTCAAAACTCAAAGAAATCACAAAGCAGGACGTCATAAACATGGCTTTGTCAGATCACTTATTTCCCCCGAAAACAACTCGCCACAGGATCGCAGATTACTTGCCGCCAATCCACGTTTCTTTGGAAAAATTGTCCCTTCTAAGCCCTACGAGTTCTGAAGAGTCTGAGTAGTGGCTTTCCAGAACCTGTTTCCTTCACAAACAGAGACAGTGGGAGACTTTGGCTCCGTTATTGGAGTTACATTCATTTCCTGTATGATTGAACTACGAGAATAAAGGATGGTAATCTCTCTCTTAGTATTCCCCTTGAGTGCACTCTTTAGTTGCTCAGAGGAGGTAATTCTCTGGCCATCGATTGCAATAATCTCATCTCCAACTTGCAAATGTTCCCGCACTGGTGATTCTTGGAGATGTGATGAAACAAGCAATTTGTTATTTTGAGTACGTAAGTTAATTCCAAGCCAACCTTGTTCAAAGTCCTTCCATGCAACATCCTCTGTTCCCTCTTTACGCTCTTTTGTCTTACCCGATTCAAATGGAATTCCGAAAAGGGTGAAAGCATGATCCAAATTCAAAACCCCTTTTTGAGTGGTAAGTTCGTCAAGGAAGCCACCGAGTCTTCTTCCTCCTCGTAGAGATGTCAAGGCCTTTCGAATATCCTTGTATTGTATTCCTCTGTCTGATTTCTTTTCGACATCAATATTGTGCTTATGATAGAGTTCTGCCATGAGATCTCCAACTCCAGATTCTCCATTTGATCTCTTACGAAGTTCTGCATCGAGTGCAAAGACAGATAATTCGCCCTCTAGGTAATATGAAATTTGAGTTTCTCTCGAGTAAGGATGCCCTCTATAGAGGTGTATCCATGCTTCATGACTTGCTTCACAAAGTGATTGAGAGTTGATTCCATTTCGAGAATGATGCCGTTTTAATTTCCTTTTCATGTCTGCAAAGTAATCCTCTTTACTCCAAGCACCGCTTTGCAAACAGATAATGTCCCCAAGCCATGATGTCGTTCCTTCAAACCACCACAAGAGGTCAGAGTTGACTTCTCGCTGGAGATCGTAATCGAGGAATTTCTTCGGTCTTAGTCGCTTAACGTTCCATTTGTGTAAATATTCATGGCTAAAGAGACTCACTAAGTCTCTGTATTCTTCGACATTGCCTGGTTGTAATGATGTTCTTGGAACCATGGATGTTTGAGAGTTCATGTGCTCAAGGCCTCCGCGTGGTCCGCCAGTCAAGTGTAAAATCGTGTGATAGTCTTCCTCAATGATGCCAAATAAAGCATGATGTTCTTTGACGATACTCTTCATATCGTGGATAAACCGTTCCACCATTACCGGATGTGGCTCTTTTCCACCAGCGTCCCAAATGTCAAGTGTATGTCTTATCCCATCGATGGTGGTTTCGATGACGGAATTTGAGTTGCACTCTGCAATACCATCGAGTAGATCGTCACGATTTTTTGCTGAAAAAATGTGAACATTCATGCCATCATTCTCATTCATCCCAATCTTATCCAGTTGAGTGGTAACGTTCCAACTCTTTGGAAGTTTGAATTCAATTGAATGCTTGAAATTCATTCGTTCGGTCTCTATACCAGACGTAGGTAAAAACCATGTAAAAGGGGGCATCATATGGAGGTGAGATTCATCAAAATGATTGGAGCGTACAGATAAATCCACAGCTAGGAGTTGGTATTCGACAGTTACATATTTTGAGGATTGTACATCTGAAATAACAATTGAATCAACTTCTTTTCTTGAAAAAGTCAACGCATTTCCCAACTCATCACAAACTGACAAGTCTGTGACATGTTGAATTGGTTCACGAAGGAAGTATGATCCAGGAACCCATCGAGGAAAAGAGAGGGTTAACTTGGGCTTGGAAAATGGCGCTTTGATCTGTATTGCAACTCTGAGTCTCTGGTGAGATGGTTGTGTCGCATCGACTGTGAAGGTGATACCTGACTCTGTCATGATGTGGGTTCATCGGTTACGGTTGATAGGTTTCGCGCTGCACTCAGAACGACTTCGTCGGAAGATTGGTTGAGGACTTTTTGCGCTAACTCTTGGATAAGGTCCTCGTTTTGTCGATGTAAGATGCGTTCTAGCATCCTCGATTTGTCGATACTATCCACACGGTCATCAAACAGCAGGTTTTCTCTTAGAGCATCACTTTTGGAATCATTTCGACCAACAAGCCAGCGTGAAACAACAGATGTACAATCTTGGGCAAGAAGTGCGTTTATTCTGCTGTCGTCTGCTTCATGTATGTGCTCTCTCATACTCGATACGAAGAATCTACGTTGGGAATTTGTACAACCTTTAGCGAGTGACGTTAGATTCTCACTCTCTTCTTCCATTGCCTTAGGAACTGCTAATTTCCATAATGCAGCATCATTAGATATCGCTGTATTGAGGAGTGATTCATCTTCTTTACTGAGATTCATTTCGAGCATTCTAATTCCAGCATGCTTTCGAACATCGGGATGCTGATCGACGAGAGCATCTCTTAGGGAGGGAATGTTATCTGTGGCTGCGAGAGAGGCTGATTTGATGACAGGATCGTTTGAAATCAGGAAGGATTGTTCTTCTTCATTGGTTGAAAATTTATTTTCGATAAGATAGATAGAACCATTTCTTTTCACGATTGAATCTTCGCTTACAAGCAAAAGGCGGGCTAATTTTTCTGCTAGTTTCACATCCTGAATATTTTGGAGAACCGAGGAGACGCATTTATGTCCATCAATTTTGTTCCCTTCAGCTAATTCGATGAGCAGATGGGGTGCATGCTCAGGAGCCCATCTTCGATAGGCTTCAATAGCCTTATTTCTAAACCAAATATCTTTGTCATTGAGGAATTTAGAAAAAGCCTCTACACTTTCATGAATATCAGAATCGAACAAGACGCGTACCGCTCTCCTGCGCTGGCGGACGTCTTTATGCTTGAGTTTAGCAATCGTAGACTGAACAGATGCTGCCATGGAAATCCCTCAGGGCTTGAATTCATCAAAAGTTGGTCCAGAGGGTTGGTCATCACCATCGATATCTCCTGGTCTGGCGAGCGAGGGTGTCAACATCAACTGAATCATGGGCCATAGATGGACGAATTGTTGCATATTTTCTATGATAAACTCTTCCAACCTTTCGTGTTCAGTTTGCTCCATAAGACGTAACTGATCGGCGAGCTCTCCTAATGCGTGTAAATCTTCTGGGCCACACAATTCCATCTCATGACAGGTTTCGATTAACGTTTCAATTAAATCAGCAATTTCTAACGCAGTTAATGGTTCTGGTTCACTTTCGATAATGTCAACAGGGCCAAAGGAGACTGGTCCCAGTGACGTCGGTTGAAGTTCATTTCCTTGGCGTTCAATCTTCATCAATTCTTGGTTTCTATATTCACCGATTGGAGCGATTACGAATCCATTTTCCACGATTCGTTCCTTCATCCATGATGGAATTTCTGAAATCCCTCCAGTTACGACGATTCTATTCAAATCGCCGGGTGTTTCAATCGGAGCGACCTCGACTGCCTCGATTGTTCGAACGTCGATTGTTGGCCAACCAGAGAGTGCTTTTGCAGTGTGGCGAATGATTTCTTCTGAGGGGTCGAGCAGAAGGACTCTCCCATCTTCTCCAAGAATTGTTGCTATCAAAGCAGCAAGATAGCCTCCTTTCGAACCGAGAACAAGAACTTCTTGACCTTTCGATAATTCAAGTTGATATAATAGAGTAACAATCATATGTGGTGCAGAAATTGTCTTGACGCCACCGTTTTTTGTTTCCATAAAAACAACTGGTCTGTCGTGAAAAAAACAATCGTAATCATAGGATGTAAATTGTTCGAGATGAAGCGAACACATTGCTTCTCGGACATCTTCGGGAACAATCATCCCCGAATCTTGAATCCGATTCAGGAGTTCGTTTATCCCATCCATGATAACCTCACCAAACTGTTACGTAAAAACATGAGGTGATTATTTGATATCCTTTCTCAGCTCACTTAGAATCTCTTCTGGATTTTTAGACGAATCAATCTCGTTGAATTCAGAGGGATTTTGTTCGAGTTCAAGTTTGATATTATCTTTCATTCTCTGAATTAGCGATTCGAAACCTTCTGTGTTCATACCAGCATCTTGCATATCGATTTCCATGCTAAGCACAATACTCCGTGCATCTTCGGGTCTCAACCGAACATCGGTCATGGAAGAGAAGATATCATCCATCAGGATTCCTTCGATTTTTGTTAGATGTTCAGAGACAGTCGCTCTTGCGAGCCCCATTTGTTCTGATAATTCAGTGAATTTGATTCTTTTTGGGAGGTCATAATAGCCATTATCATAAGCAAATTTAGCGAGTTTTAGTTGCTTTTCAGAGAGAATAGTTTCGTATTTTTGAGGTGTAAGATTCAGATTTCGTGCACTTGTTCGATCAGGTTTTGACATTAAACGCATAACTCCGGACATAAGTCTTAATTTCAATGAAGGTCCTTGAATGACGTAAGTGAGGCCGTTTTCATCTAGCCGTGAACCAGGGACAGCATAGGTACCTTTTGTTCGAGCATTGAGGTTTGAAAGAGGGTGAATTATCCTACAGATGATGAGATGGCCTTCTTCAGGTTTTGTAGATTCATGCATCACATCGATGACATCAAGAAAATCTAGCGAACCAATGTCAGAAATGCTAATTCCCTCTTTGAGGTGGAATTTTAGCAAGCATTGAATGTCTTTTGGAGTTCTGTTAATGTAAGATAGGAATTCAACTCGTTCTGCAACATCAAGCAATGGGGCAATCTCAATTGCCCCCAGGCGGTCCCGTTTCCAAAAAAAACTTGCTTCCCGCATGAATATAACGAAGCACACTATGAATTAAGTGAATCGGCTAAGTTAGTTGATACATTATCGCATTTCAAGCCATCCAAGGAATGTTGCAATTGGTAAGAATATAGTCAATAGTCGATTGATTTTTTTCCTCTGGTTACGCAGTTCCTCGGATAATTCAGGTCCAACTTCAATTGCAGATGTGAATCTTGATTGCCTTGTTTTTGAGAATTGACTGTCTATGGTCTCAAGGACAAGGGGTCGTAACTGCGGCTGTCGGCTTGCAGGGATGCCTCTTCCGACGATGTATCGTATGGGAAAGATTTCAACTAAAGGCAATGTTGCTGCGAGAATTTCTTTTACTCTTGTTGAATCATGGAGATCAAGGCGAACCGTTCTGCCATCGCTACGAATATGACTCAATGCTCTCCATTTTCCTTGTCCTTCATCCAATCCATTTACAGCATCAAGGACTCGATTAAACGGAGGTATTTTGGAGATAACAGGGCGAACTCTTCGTGCAAGAAATGGTCCAAGAAGAACACTTCCAATGAATGGAGGCAAGACCATGAAATACACAAGTCGCAATATCTCATCAGGACTGGTAAGGGCTGAGACTAATGCCAAGCTGAATCCAAAATACAGGCCAAGAAAACCTCCTGCCTGAAGGCCAAGCCAGAGGCCAACTCGCTCTGTAGCCTGTTCTGTCATGGCACTTCCAAGAGGTCAAATGGCAAGAAACCGTCGATGAACTCAAGCATTAAAGGCGGTTTCTCTGTCATCGGAACATGGAGCGAAACGGCCTCAAGTCCAGGTCAAGAGACAAAAAGGCTGGACTTTGGATTGGAGGAATAAGCTTCTTCCTGTTCATTTCCTTTTTTATTGCGCCACTGATTTCGGAACCAGATACCATTACCGATTTATCCGGGAGAGCCAACGCTTTCGATTACCATAGCGACAATGGGCAGAACTTTACTTGGACTGATTTAGATTTTTACAGCGCTACAATCTATGCCTTTGGAGATTTGAACTGCCATCAAAAACATGAGCGTTCGTGGTCGATAAATGGCAATCAAATGCCAGTATGTGTGAGAGACGTGGGAATCTTCGCAGGATTGGCGCTGGGTGGATTTATTTATTCGCGTAAGGGTGTAAATCGCTGGACGCTTAGAGATACGTTCCTTTCGGTTTTACCAGACCAATATATGACAGATGTGTACGTTAAGAATAGAAGGACCCTTCTTTTCATTGGAATCGGAGCGCTCTGTGTACTCCCGCTTGCTATTGATGGATTTACTCAACTCTTGTTAGATCGTGAATCAACTGCTTTTCTCCGATTGGCAACAGGTATACCCTTTGGTTTAGTTTTGGGACTTTTCTTTGCAGCAGCTTACAGTGCACGACCAAACCGTTTCGATAGAGCAGGCGATGTACGTCTTCCAGGGAACGTTCGGTTTGAACGAGTTCAAGATGTTGAAGAAGAATGATCCGGAGGTGGCATTGACCACCAAATAAGTAGTTGATCAATGTCTTCAGGAACTGGACAATTTTCGTGTCCACTCGTTAAGATCTTCAATCGTTCAATAATATTCTCAACATTCCTTTTGGCCTGCACCTGTTGCATATTGCTGAATATTTCCTTAAGCCCATCTTCCCATTTTTTTTCAGGATTACTTTTTCTCCAACTTGAAATGGGGGTTCTAATCGGCCACATTGCAAGTGTTAGTCTGGCAAATCCGATCATTGAATCCCTCAACTTGAATACCTGCCCTTCAGCAAATGGAATGTGATTTTGTTGTCTATGAATCCAATTTGTTTCTTCCAGCCACTTTACAAGACGTTGTGTATGACGTCGAGTAACCATTCTATGAGGTCCAAGTGACTTGTGTAAACGAGGGATTTCACAGGACCCAGCCATCAAAGAAAGCGTCCCTAAAACCGACCAACAGGAACGTGCAAAAGGATTGCTCGGTACATCAAATTCTTTTGATTCTTCAGACCTCCAGCAGTCTTCTGCAAATTGCATCCATTGTGATGGTGACCTTCCGGCTAGCCATCCGATGTTGACTGAAGTTTTCTCCATAGGAGCTCCCGGTAGCCGAGTTTGTTGTTGAACATCGTGGGCGAGTTTATCGAGTAAGTATCTGTCTACTTTATCTGCATCAACATTCAAGGGGGCAGGTCTTCGGTTGAAAAAAGTCCGTAACTCAGATCGTAGTTTTTGACGTAATTCATCAAGGCCTCCCTCATTCAAAATTGGTCCAACGACACAGCACTTGTCGAATGGAGCAGTTACGGCTATTTGTCCTGACAGAAGATCATTGAATCCCTTTCGAATGGTTCTTTGAATTTCAGGAGTTTCAAAATATTCCTGCTTTTCGCTGCTCATTCGGAGTGTTGCGTGTTTGATTCGATCAATTGCTCGATCAGGATCACAATCAATCCAGACAACTAAGTCCGGGATCATCGCAGCAGCGTTAATATTGCAAACAGTATCGACTCCCAACTCACCTACTACACCTTGGTAAATCAGCGATGAATGAATATTTCTGTCGGAGACAACAACCTCTCCTCTCTCGAGTTTTGGCCTAATCCATGTATGTGAGTGGTCAAGCCGATCTGCGGCAAACAAACCTGCTTCCTGTAAAGGAGTTTTATTGCCGATCTTCACTGATTCAAGTGCAAGTTTCCCAAGTTCACTGTGTCGTCTTGGCTCGTGTGTTAAATGAACATCATTGAACGGATACTGGTTGAGTAATTCTGCAATAATTCGAACCGCTTCTCCTTTTCCTGAGCCATCCCCGCCTTCAACGGTGATAAGGTACAACCTACTCCACCTCAGGTTGATCAAACTCGTCTTTTGCTAGGACCATAAGACCCATGCCGCAGAGAATTAAGAATGGGCCAAACACGATGAATCCACGACTTAGTAGAGCAACTCCAGCAAAATATTGGGTTCTTCTATACCGTTTTTGGGTTCTCGCTCCAACAGCCGAGTAAAGGCCAAAAACACCGGCTACAATGGTGGCCAATGCGATACCCGTTGAAAGGGCGACAGCATTCTCAAGTGTCCAACCTGATCTTTCTGTAGTCTCATCTTCCTGAATTACACCTTCACCAATCGTGAGTGTAAATGCATCTTGATTGACATTTGTTGCGCTTATGGTACGTTCAACAATTTTGTATCCGTCGAGGGTTACTCGTATTGTATGGGGCTCAGGTGCAACATTTTCAAATTCATAATACCCGTAACTGTTTGTTGTTGCAGTTTGCAAAATTGTTTTACTTTCGATTTCAAGTAATTCAATTGTAACGCCATCCATTGATTCTCCCGATTCTGATTCGAGTACAATTCCTCTCACATCAATTACATCATCGACTTCAAGAGTGTTTCCAAGGAGGTCTGTCGGGTTTCCTTGAAGGAGGAGCAATCCGGTGATAATTCCCAAAACACTTCCAATGAAAATAAGGGATGATGCTAAGGCGAGCAACCCATTTTTGTCTTCTATAACCAGAAGTTCTTCATTTTGAGTTGCTGACATAATAATTTCTTGTTCTTGAACAACAAGCTCATCTTCTTCTGAGGGCTCATCGCTCTCATCTAATTTTTTGCGAACACGCGCACGTAAAGCGTCACGTCGTTCGTTAATGTCCATTTCGAAAGCCTCAGAGTTCCATTGCGCGGATTTTAGCGCCATCGGGGTATATCCGCGCTATACCTTCCTATCGTTTGAAACGTACGCTTCCGTGTAAAATCCCAAATGTGATTAAAATCGCCCCAATAAATGTAAACACCAAGATTGGATAAATGATGCTTAGTTCAGTTGTTTCTTTGGTTTTATTATCCGTTTTCTCATCGATGGTTTTGTTCTCATCATCAAGCCAAG
>JAKMFY010000037.1 GCA_022425185.1 Candidatus Poseidoniaceae archaeon
ACCGCCGCCAATGCCAACAAGGAGTACAAAGAGAATGAATCCAGTACGGCCAAGGAACGGAACATCACCGAAGACGTATTCATCATCAGCTACACCATTTATGCTGACTGTTGACTCTTCAAATTCAATTTCAGTAACGAGGAAGAACAGTTGATTCACATTGAAACTTCCCGCTGTTGCGACACAGTCGTTTGTTACGCCAACGTCACGATTGTTTCCACCTTGAGGGTTTTGTGCAAGGACTGGTCCATCAACAAGATAGCCTGAAATTCGAACTGCTTGATGGAATTTTCCGAGGGAGGAGATTCCATCGTTGATGTTTTCACTGGCAGGGATAAGGCCGAGAACGAACCATTTCGAGTCTGAATCACCATCAACACTGTCTAAATCAACTGTGCCTTGACCTGTCTTTGGTTGGACTGGCACATCCCATTCTTTCACTTCAATTCGCTCACCTGCACCAGAAAGAACATTCTTTGCATCGGTAAATGACATCTGTTGAATTGCTACAGCTGCAGTCGTTGCAAATGTTAGATTATTGTTGTTGAGATCACTGTTGTGTGTCTCATAGATGATGCTTGCACTCATGTAGCCTTCAAATTTGATTTTCCCACCTTTATCTGGTCCTACTTCACCATCGAGACAGCCACGTTCGATGTATGTATCAGAGATGGTTTCATCACCGAGTTTGGAAGTAAATGTGAAGGTTCCATCACCGTTTCGTTCAACGACAATTGCATCGTCCCATTCGGGTGCTAGGGGTGCTAAACACCCTGCAAGAACGAACAGAGAAGCGAGAAGTAAGCCCAGCAACCCTTGGCGCATGAAAGGTACAGAGAGGGTATAGTTTGTGAATGCTTCTCCTAAATTGGATGGAGGCGCGGCGAGAGGGATTCGAACCCCCGAGTCATCAGACACCGGATTTCAAATCCGGCGCAATACCAGGCTATGCGATCGCCGCAATGATTTGGCCACAACTCCCCCTATCAAACTCTTTTCCCTTGAAATCATTCAGATTTCGCACGAATTGAGATTGCTGCCATGGAGATCATAACCACTGACAGGAAGAGACCAACAGAAGGAATGCCTTCGGATTCGATGTCGATCAATCCTTCTTTTTCAGCGAGTGTAACGATGTCTTCAACGAAGTCTTCTGGTAGCCACTTGTCACTTAACCAAGAAACTCTGGGCTTCTTATCTTCATCGAGAATGTAGGTGATGGTTGAATGACCAACAGTATACTCAGGTTCTTCTGAGATGATTTGCACGCAACGCAACATATCGTCTTCAGCCCATTCATAGCCTGCATCACACATACAGTGTGCATTCTGTCCTGAGCCCATAATCCAGCCATTTCCGCTGCATTCTGTGGCTTCAATTGTTGCGAAACCAGGGGCAGGGATGTCTGTATTGTTGAAACTGCTCGGAGCCCATGCGATGGTCATTGGATCGTCCAAAAGGTCCATGCCGACTTGTGAATCCTCCCAAGTCATGTTCGTTTGATTCCAAGTATGAAGTTCCCACCACCAACTCCGATCTGCTGGAGCAGAAACGCCATTTATGCTGTCAAGGAAATGTCCATACGTGCTGTCAGAAATATTGACATCGATTCCTGCTCCATCCAAGGCACCTTGAGTAAGGTGATATCCAGTGAAGTTCGGAATGCTCGTAGAAGCAGTCGTATTGTCAGGGAAGACGATTTGAACGGAAGGGTCTTCACCCACAGGAGCCGTCAATAGTGATGTATTCGCTTGTGACGAAAACCATGCAAGATGTTGCTCTTCCAGAGCGTTTACTGAATCAATACCAACAGGGGAGTCTTCCCAATTTTCACTGGATTCATTAAACAATTTCAAACTCCACCACCAACTCCAATCCGCTGGTGAATCATATCCGTTGATGCCGTTAACCATGGTTCCAAACTGAGAATCAGATGTGTTTAAAACCCATCCTGCTTCATCAGCTGCAAGCGTTGTCAATGTCATTCCTGTTGGTAGAAACATCAATTCCATACTGGTTCCGTTTTCATTCGTATAGATGACACTGGAATTGTGAATTTGACCATCCATATCGCTCATGTTATCATCATGAGGGTCAGTAACAACCTCTTGGACAGCCATGCCGAACCGTGACCAAACATCAGCAAGTTCTGTACTGTTACCAGTAAGATGTGGCCATTCAACGCCATGAAGGGACATGTATTCAGCCATGACCTCAGGCGTATCGTGTCGAGGGTCAAGGGTGATGGATACAAAGCCAACTTCGTCTTCAATTTCATCAGGAACTTGTTGCTGAACCATCTTCAAATTTTGAGTAATGATTGGGCAAACATCGGTGCATCGAGTGAAGAAGAACGAAACGACAACGATGTCTTCTGTCATATCCGAGAATTTCATCTCTGAATTATTCTGATCTGTTAGTGTAAAGTTACCAACACTTGTTGTTGTTAACTGAAATCCATTGAATGCAGATGCTGGTACGCTTACGAGGGTGACAGATAAGAGCAAGGCTACGAGAAATAACGCTATTCGTCTCATGAAATCGACTCAACGTTCTGTTGCGTATTGTTCTCCCCAATCTGGAGTACACCAGCCAGGCAGTCCATTCACTCCTTCAGGGTTGGATAGACCAATACCCCAGAGCATCAACAGAACGAATAAGGTTGGGAACAATGCGACTCGAAGGTATATTTTCGGGTCATCCCAAAGGTGCATGAAGAAAGCGCCGATACCGAATCCTTTGATGATTCCAACGACGATCAGAATTCCCCAGACAACGTACATTGAGACACGAGTGTCTGTTCCAGGATATTCTTCGAAGAAAACCGCTCCAACTTCAAACAGTGTGAAAAACATCAGGATGATGAAATTCCAGAAGTAAATGTCTTTGCCCATGATTAATTTGTGTTCTCCCATATTTTCACCTCAGTATAGATAGAATGCTGGGAAGATAACAACCCAAGCTAGATCGACAAAGTGCCAGTAGAGACCGAAGTACTCGATTCCCTGTGCATTGTCTTCGTCCCATTCGACAGTATCAGCCTTGAAGATCATGTACAGCATGATCAATAATCCTGCAAAGACGTGGACACCGTGTGCCCCAGTGGAGATGTAAAAGATTGAACCTTCTTGGCTTCCGACAGTGAACCCTTCCGCAATGAGATGACTCCACTCAACCAACTTGAGTACGATGAACATAGTACCAAGAGCGAGTGTAACAATCAGATAGTTGCGGATTGCGCTTTTCTTGTCAGGCATGAGTTTGCCCATGAAGCCAGATGGTACCTTGTAGTCATGAGACTTCGCAATCTTCAGTGCCAAAACGATGGTGTATGAAGAGACAATCAACGCAAAGGTGTTGACGGCTCCTGGAAGTAACGTCCAGAAGTCACCAGTTCCTGCAGCACCACCAGGACGGAGGTAATCAGAAGCAGTCATCGCTAATGTTTCACCATCTTCAAGGGTACAGATTCCTTCATCATAAGCCCACTTAGTACACCATTCGGTTCGCATACGTAGGTATGATGAAAAGAATGTAGCGAAGACCATGACTTCAGACATGAGGAAGACCCAGATACCCGCCTTACGGATGTGTTGTCCACTGAATGGATCAGATGTTGCAATTTGCTCACCATATCCCTTGAATGGAAGGTCTTCTCTCCACCAGTTTGCAATACCGATGGTAATGATTGTCAATCCGATCATTCCAACAGAAAGATCGGCAATGGCATCAGTACCGCTTCCGAGCATAAGTGAATGAAGTCCATCGGCAAAGTCTGGGAATCCAATAAGGAACAGCATACAACCGAATGCGAAGATAATCGGGGACGCAGATCCGTGATGTTCCTCATGGCCATGGTGGTCATCATGATGTTCATCATCAGGTTGTGCTGAGTTGAGAACCCCACTTATTGTCAAGAACGCTGTAAAAATAATTGAAACAAAGAGCATTGTCAATCCTGCAACACGGTATGTGAGATAGGACAGATGGGCATCAATTTCATGGTGATGCGCAGCCTCTTTGGCGATGTATAATTCAGCAGATTCATTGTCACTTGCAATGGTACCGGCAGCAACAGCATCCTTCCAATCCTTTTCAGCATCATGGAAATGATCTGCTTCTTCGTCCCATGTCGTCTCTTTCATCCCAGCAACAACAACGCCGAGACCGACGTATGATGCAACACCGATACCGAGAATAATACCTGCCATGAGAAGCGCTCTCATCCAGATAGCGTTCTTCACATCGCTGTGTCCACCGCCACTCAAGAGCTCACCTCCGCTTTTTCAGGTGTACCTTTCTTCTTTCCTTTCCATAACTTATCCTTGATGGAATCTTCAGCATCGTCGTGATGTCCGTAGATTTCATTCATGTCACGTTGTGTTGGGATAACGTGGAAGGAAGGTGTTGGTGGAGGTGAAGTGGTCGACCATTCGAGAGACCATCCGCCCCACGGGTCTTTCCCAACTTTCTCGCCATTACGGCCAGAATAAATGATGTTCCAAACGAGGAGGAGTTGGCTCAACCCGAAGATGAATGCAAAGATGGTGATTGCCATGTTGTACTCTGCAAAGCCACTCTCTACGGTGTAGGAGTGTGTTCGTCGAGGCATTCCTTGAATACCCAAGGCGTGCATTGGCCAGAAGGCAGCATTGTAGGAAGCGAATCCGATCAAGAAGTGCCAAAGCCCGAGTGTCTCGTTGAGTTTTCGTCCTGTTGCCTTAGGGTACCAGTAGTAAATTCCAGAGAACAGAGCGAAGACAGTACCGCCGATGAACACGTAGTGGAAGTGAGCAACGACGAAGTAGGAGTCGTGGAAGTGTGTGTCAAGACCTGCAACAGGGAAGAACATTCCAGAAATACCACCGAGTGTGAAGGTGATAAGGAATCCAAGAGACCAGAGCGTGTGCGTCTTCATGACAAGAGAACCGCCCCAGAGTGTCATCAGCCAGTTGAAGATCTTCGCTCCAGTTGGAATTGCTACAGCCATGGTTGTAATCATGAATGCAGCTCTCCAGAACGGATCCATACCCGATGTGAGCATGTGGTGTCCCCAAACAATGAATCCAACAACACCGATTCCCGCCATAGCGAAAACCATTGATTTGTATCCAAAGATGGAACGTCGAGCACTGGTTGCCAGAACTTCCGATACGATACCGAACGCAGGAATAATCACCACGTAAACTTCAGGATGTCCGAAGAACCAGAACAGGTGCTGGAACAGAAGCGGATCCCCTCCGCTGGTAAAGAACGTCGAACCTATCGTATGGTCAAAGACGAGGAATGCAACACCGATAATCAAAGCAGGCAGGGACATAAAGAGCATGAAAACGCTGACGAACGCAGACCATGTGAACAGGGGCATCTTCATCCAAGTGATTCCAGGAGCGCGCATCGTAAACACAGTGGTGATGAAGTTGACACCACCAAGCGTTGATGACGCACCGAGCAACATCATTCCTGAAAGGAATGCGGTCGCACCAGCGTTAGCACCGTAATCTCCAGCATTGTTTAGTGAGGAATATGGAGGGTACATGACCCACGTAATGTCAGCACCTTCTCCGGACCAGATGCCTGAGAAAATCAATGGTGTTGAGAAGACCAAGAGCCATAATCCCATTGCGTTAATTCGAGGGAACGCCAAATCCTTTGCACCGATTTGCAGAGGGAGGACGTAGTTTAGGAAACCTGCGATCATTGGCATAGCGCCGAGGAAAATCATGGTTGTTCCGTGTAGGGTAAAGAAGGAGTTGTATTCTTGTCGTGTCAAGAAGTCATTCTCTGGCAAAGCCAATTGGATTCTGAAGAGAAGTGCCAAGACACCACCGACGAGGAAGAAGAAGAATCCAAACAGGAAGTAGAGGATACCGACTTCTTTGTGGTCGGTTGTTGTTAGCCATGGCTTGAGGTAGCCCCAGAAGTTTCCAATGGTGAATGTTTGAGGATTGCGTCGATAGAAGACCCACATTGTCCCTAGGAGGATGATTGAGAGAGCCAATCCAATAGCGGTCAAGAGAATGACCAATGGTGGTGCAGTTGGAGCTTGCGCTTCTGCATTTAATCCGGGGACGACAACGTTCTTTATGCTCCAATAGTCATTTCCAGCACCATCAGGTTGAATGTCGCCAAAGGGTGTAGCGCCACCACTCGCTGCGCCACCACTTACTGCGTTTCCAATAATGGTGATTTCAGTTGTATCGGTGTCACTTCCAGGTGCAGTGTATTCGAATTCCCAAGAACGGAATTTGTTTCCGTCTTCAGTATGTGTAAGGCCGCCATCCATTGTTTGGCTGTAGGATTCATCAACAGTTGTGACGCTTCCGCCACCTTCGACGAGAATACGGAATCCACCTTGGACACCACTCCATCCTTGAGCAGGATCGCCGTTTCCGTACAGTGTCATCTCATCATTGACCAATGTGATTGTAAATGTGTATGTTTCACTTGCATTGAAGACTTCGGGAAGTCCTTCAACAAGAATTGTCGTTGAACCATCATTGCCTCCAGCGTGACATGAACATCCAGCGTTTGCTCCAGACCCAATACCGCCAGGCATTGCGCTGAATTGTGGAACGATCATCAAAGAAGCGATAACGAGTCCGAGAAGTGCCATGGTGCGTCGTTGCATCACATTTCACCTCCATCATAGTTGCTTGCTGAGCTTGAACCGCTCTTTTTGACTCCAGTATCCAAGTCACAGGTCATGCCTTCACGGGCGACGACCATAACTTCACCAGTCATGATTGAATGTTGCAATCCACAGTATTCAGCACAGCGAATTGGGAAGGTTCCTGCATCATCTGGAATGAATCCGAGTGTTGTTCCGCTTTCCAAACCTGGTACGAAATCTTCTTTCATTCCCCATTCAGGAACCCAGAAAGCGTGTTGAACACCAACGTTTCGAGTATCGGAGGCATCGACAGGCTTGGAGTGCATGTTTGCGATGATGACCTCGTCGCATGGAATGATCATCGGATTAGAAGGTGTAATCAATTTGTGGCCTACTGGTATGTGCTCCCATGTGTGGATGAGTACGCCTTCAGCGTCGAAGACCTTGACGTAATTGTGCTGGAATGGGCTGTAGGTAGCAGTAGGAATACCTGTTATATCCGTCCCATTAAAGAAGAGTTCAGTCTTGATCGTCCCCATCTTCACTTCAACCGTAGAGTCAGTGTTTCCTTCAGATGTGACTTGCATAGAACCTGCGCTCCAAGCAACATCGAATCCAGTTTCACTGTCTTCCCAAGTCAACGACTCTTCGTAAACGAATTCGAAATACCACTGGTAAGCGTTGACTGTGATGTCGAAGGTTTCTGCTTCTTCGTCGAAGTTCCAAACTGCGGCGTTTGAACCAAGTGCCATGACCGTTAGCCACACAACAAGGAATGTTGGGACGATGTAAAACATCAGTTCGAGGGTTGTATTGTGCCGATCGACAGGAAACGCCCCGACTTCAATATGGTCAATATTCGTAGTATCGGGTTCAACTCCGTCGCGGTATCTCAAAATTGCTGTAAACAGCCAACCAAATGTGAAAATGGCGACAATAATCGACCAAAACATAAATTTGTCGTAAAGTACGTAGAAAACGGTATCTTCCGCTGGCATGGTTGCACCCTGATTAAAGGGGCGAGAGGGCCTACTTTAAGCGTTGGCGTAAAGCAAGTACTAGATTGAAATTCTTTCCTCTCATTTTCTTTCATATGAACCTATGTTCTTCACCTCTGAATCAATGCGTTTGTTGAAAAACCCAAACCGCTCACAGAACATGAGGCCAGTAGGCGTTTGAGGGTGGTGGAGATGAATAATTCACCAAATACCATCGAACGTTTCCAGAAAGCTGGAAAGGCTCTGGGAGTGGCGCGGAAGCGTAATCGTGACGAAGGATTCGCCATCATTATCGAAGGCCCTCGTGACAAAATAGCATTGAAACGACTCGGATTTACGGGCCCTCTTGAAGTGGTGAATAGGGGATGGGGGATGGATCGTTTCATCGCCTATCTGTACGAAACCTACGGAACGCGGACTGAAGACCGTAAAGCCACGATGACGCTTCTCATGGATTGGGATCGAACAGGCGGAAGATTGCAAGCAAATTTGCGTAGTCGGCTTGAATCATTTGACGTCCAAATCGATGAAGAACTGCGCCGTGTACTGATGAAGACGTTGAAGCCAGAAACACGGGTTGTCGAGAGTCTTGGCGGCTTAGCAGGTGCCCTCATGCCGCACATGGGTATTGACGAACCACTTACATCGGATTCATAGAATTCAAGGTTGAAGTTCAAATACTCTGCAATTGAAAGAACCATCATGGGGCTTCTGGGGAATTATCGGTGGTTGAAGGCCCGTGACCTCAAACCGTATCCGAAACCAGATTTCGCAAAACTTGCAGGCACAAAATCCGAACTTGATCTTCTCGAATACATTCGAAAAATAAGCGGTGTAGTCGAAGTCTTCCATTCAGCTCGCATCAACCAAATCATCAAAGGAAGAAGCCGCAGAGAAGCAGATCTTATCGTTCTCATGATCGACAGAATCGTCTTTATTGAAGTGAAGAACTACAAAGGCGACATCACAATGCAGGAACATGTCTTGTATCAAAATGGTCAATCAAGAGGCTGGACATTTGCCAAACTTGAGGAAGCAGTAGGAAGATTCCGAGAAATTGCAAAGGAGGTAGGAATCGTCCTTGAAAGCGATGTTATCGAGACCGTTTTGGCTTGTGTTGGAAACGGTGTAGTCAAAGAATCCGTTCAACCCAAGGCGATAACAGGGTCTTTTGTCGCCGATTCAAAGAAGGCTGTCAAGGAAATACTATCTCAACCGCGTGAACACTTCGAAGAATTTGATGAAGAGACGGTCAAGGCTCTGAATACGCTTCTCTCTATGTTTGGAACATGGGACAGCATTCAGTTTCCGAATGAAGCAAGACATGATGGCGATCTTACATCACCTCGTGCGATACGAGAATGGAGGAAAACGTATCGTGAATTACGTATTATCAACGCACGTGGCTGGTGGTCAACGCTGTTCAAGGGGCCGCAATTTACTGGGGAACTTATTCCACGCCAAGGCGATCGTATCGAGGTTATCGATTTGGATTATGAGGAATTGGTCGGCTTGTATAATCCACACGAAATGAGTGATGAAGAGCATCCTTACGAAGGCCTTGCCTCCATCACTTTCGGCTATACTGAACTTCAAGATTGGTCAAAAGTTCAACTGATTAAGAAACAGAAAGCCAAGGCCAGTGAAGCCAATGAAGCTGCTGAAACATCTGCCCCCCAGGAAGGCGATATTGTACCTCAAGCAAGAGTCATCAATCATCTCACTGGAGCAAATGAAGGGATTGTTTTCCGTTTGAATAAGAAGATTACAGGCGTGTATTGGCGAGATAAAATGACTGAAATGGAATGGACCCTGAAAGATGCAACCATGGCTATCAACTCAGCACACGATGTTGAAATTACATCCAGCAGATACGTCAAGAGCAAAAAGAGATGGCAAATTCACGTCAAGACCATTGAATAGTCGGCCTTAGAGGACTGGCGGAATCACACGTCCATCTTCTTTGACAGTGTTGAGAACAACTTGAGTAAAGGAACGCTGTACGCCCTTTAGTGTGAATACAGTCTTGGTCAAATCATCAAGATCCTTTCTGCTTTGAACACGAGCAAGAACCATTGAATCGTAATCTCCTGTAACATCGTAGACTGCAAAGACTCGAGGGTCTGCTGCGATGTTTTGTTGAACATTGATCATCGAACCTTTTTCGATACGCAATCCGGTGATCACCGTCATGGTCCAACCAATGCTTTCCGGTTCTAAGAGGACGGTATAGCCCTTAATGACGCCGAGTTCTTCCAATCTGCGAAGTCGATTGGTGATGGTCCCTTGTGCAACCCCGATGCGTTGAGCAAGACCTCGTTGACTGATGCGTGCATCTTCAAGCAGAACGGCAAGAAGTCGTCGGTCGGTATCATCAAGTTGCATAGTTGGCCGTTATCAGGCTTCAACTTCAACGCTTCGTTCCTCGTCTTTGCGACCGGGTAAGCGAATGTTTTGCGTCCATCCACCGAGACCTTCAACGTCCATTTTCAGAAGAATAAGGAGTCCTTGTTGATGCCACTTCTTGAGACGTACCTCAAATGTGAATGCTTCACCAGGCTCAATCTTCGTTCGCTTAGCGCCTCCTCGCATAGTCCAAGGGGCGATGGCTTCACAGCCTTCTGTGGTAATCAGTCTCTTCTTTGCAAGGATTTCAATAAGAACGACAGGATCTTTTGAGTCCTTCCATAATGCTCGAATCTCTGGCAATCCATGTTCTTGGTTGATGGAACCGCGAATCACTGAACCGATGATGAATGCCGCAACAAGAATCATTGCAAGTGGAGGCAAATGGTCGAGAACGGTGAGGTCTTCAGTTGACGTCGGCACCGTTGTTTCGTACATGGCAATGACGCCTGGTTGGCCTGTAGCGTTTTCTTCTGCGCCGAGAACGACAAAGACAACTCGCCATCCATGTACTTCTTTTGAAAGATCAACACCAGCAGCAAAAAGGTGTTCATATGAGACTTCAACATCAACCGCTGATGAATTGTTGGCTGTGGTAAAGAAGCCAACATCGGACGTCATATCTCGAACCAACAATGGGATTTCTCGCCCATGTTGGTCTGTTGCATCCGCTTCAATGAAGAGAATCTGCATCAGTGCATCATCTCGAAGTTCGACTTGAGGTGTAAACGTCATGTTCGCAACCAAGTAATAGTGGTCTTCAAAATCTGAACGAATCGATAATGTTCCTTCTAAGTCGACGATGTGCTGACGCGTATCTTCGCCATTTCCGTTGATCAGTGAAGCAGTTTCATCGATCTCAATGCCATTTGTTCCAGCCCGTAGATTTGCATCATCATCAGGCCAGTCAGAACCTGTTGTATCGCTGTGTCTCCACCAATTGACGACAACATCACCGTCTTGGGTTGCATTGCATTCTTTGCATTGCATCATCTGGTCAGGAAAGTGTTCAACATATCGATGTTTGACATCTGTATGTTCTCCAAGTTTCCATTCGAGATGCAAACTTGTGGATGCAGAAGCAAGTGGTATGAGAAGGACAAGAGCAAACAAAAGCAAACGCTTCATTCCTCTTCCTCCATTCCTAATCGAATTTCAAGGAGTCGTCGTTCTCCCTTATCGAGCATTAAGGTGATACGAGTACCACACCATGCGCTAATGATGAGGTCTCCAGTAGAATGTTTGACGCGAACGAGCAATGCACCTGAAGATAATTCGGTATCATAGGCTTCAGCGAATTCATCCCGTTGTGGTGCTTCATTTCGTAACAGTCGTTGCAGCATGACTTCATCGATGACGAGAATATCATCGGAAAGATGTGGATAGATCAAGGGTATTGATTCTTGACGCGCTCTCCAGCGACCGCTCTTGGCGACAAAGGCAGGTAATCCGACATGGAGGACTTGTAAGGGGTGAAACGTGCCACTTGGCCAACGGTTACCGCGCTTGTTTGGTGTTTGTTTTGACCAAATACGGTCATAGACGATTTGAGGTGCTATGGCCATTCGCTTACCTCTTCTCCACCAAGAGTGGTTGGTTTTATTCAATTGA
>JAKMFY010000039.1 GCA_022425185.1 Candidatus Poseidoniaceae archaeon
ATCGTTCTATCCGATACTGTAGAAGAATCGCTCGACCACATAGGGGAGCGGACATTACACAACCAAGATCATATTACGACATGGCAATTACACTCTTTCGAAGCAAAGATTCCCGATAATACATACCTCGTGATTGGCAATACAGGTATTCGTGGTTCAACCTCAAAACAAGTGTCAAAAGTGGCAACATTATTAGCAAAACAACCAGAACGACAAGTGGAGATTGAAGCGATAGGATCCATCGCTAGAAAAGGCATTGAAGCACTCCGAACAGGGGATATGGAAGCGGTTGGTAAAGCGATGACAGAAAACCACATTGTTCTTCGTTCACTCGGCGTTTCATCTCCTGAATTGGAACAACTCATCAAGGCTGCTGCGCCATCAAGCCTATGCGTAAAATTGACTGGTTCTGGGGGAGGGGGGTGTATGATTGCACTAACAAGAAACCCAGAAAGGACTGTTGGAGCTATCGAGATGGAAGGTGGAAGAGCATTCATTTCTCCTTTTAATAGTCCGGGTGTTCGTATTGAAACCCTCTCATCACAGGATGACAGTGTTCAGTAAACTGATTTTCTTTGCATTACCATCTACTGCGTCGGAGCCGTCAGTTTATATACTCCGGGCAGAAGGAATGTGACATGACCACCGATGAAGAGCGTTTGACAGTAGTTAACGTCGTTGCCAGTACCCGTGTTGCTGAAGAACTTGACCTCCCTGATATTGCGATTCAACTTAATTGCGAATATGAGCCAGAGCAATTTCCTGGTGTTGTTTACCGAGTTACTGAACCTAAACTAGCAATTCTCATGTTCCGCTCTGGACGTGCAGTTTGTACTGGTGGAAAGAACGAAGACAACATTCACACAGGTATCGATCGAATGATCAACGACCTACGTGCTGCTGGCATTACCACATGGGACGTCGAGGACGTCGAAATTGAAGTTCAGAACATGGTCGCAACATACGCACTCCATTATCCTGAAGATTATGACGGAAAGGACAAGTTCACTGGAGCAGACCAGGCAGGAGAACCTCGTAAGTTGAACTTGAACAACCTCACTTTCCACCTCCCATTCGACAAAGTTGAATACGAGCCAGAGCAATTCCCTGGATTGATTTACCGCCTTGATTATCCAAAGGTTGTCTGCCTTATCTTCGGCAGCGGAAAGATGGTCATCACCGGCGCACGCCACAAGGATGAGATTCTGGAAGCTGTTGAAATCATTAAGGACGAATTGGCTGACCTGCTCTGAAGATGCAATCGCATCTTTCATGTGCTTGAACACTCAAGGACATACATGGGCGAAGCACGTCTACAAGCAGGCATCCCTCTTCTGCTGGTCCTGCTACTCTTGGGCATGTCCCAAACCTCGTACACATCCACGTTGATGCTTGAGGATAATGGTACAAGCGTAAAACACGCTGGCAGCGACCCTGGAGTTAATGATGTCCCTACTTGGAGAATCGGGGACAAATGGGTCTACTCAGGTACTTTTGATCCTTCAATTCTCATCACTGATACCGGTGTTTCAGCGAACGTAGGTGAAATAAATGGAGATTCCGTTGCTGAAGTAACTGAAATTCTTGAACTCCAAGTTGAGAATGGGTCAGAGTGGGTCTACAAACTACGAATGACTGCAGATTTCGACAAGAGTGGTGTAGAACTCGAAGGATACACAGGGAACGCAGAAATTCAATTCACTCAAACAGAATACCTGCGAGTAAGTGATTTTGCTTCTGTTCGAAACGATTTGGATCTGTACATCAAATTCGTACCGTATGGAATAGGGTCGTTAACTCAACTTCTAGGGGATATTACAATCACCAATCTATACAGCCCTGGTGCTGAAACCTATGACTTTCCAATCCGAGATGGTGAGCGTTGGACGGTATTGACCACTGCATCTGCTACATGGTCTGGGCAAAGTGATTACATTACGCCATTCCCTCCTCCGGAGAGCGATACAAATACAACCACCTGGGAAGTTACAAAGGTAGGTCAGCCACGAAATGCGTTCGGCTCGGGAATCTCTTACAGTGGATGTGATTCCTCCTATGAGCTCACTTCCTGGAATTCAGATGGTGTTTCGACTGGCTATCGTTGGTATTGCCCTGCTGTAAACAATTTCGCATGGAGACATTCAGAAGAAGACGTTGGATTGACAATCGATTTCAGATTAAAGCAATACATGCCTGTTGGGGCAACTGGTTCTGAAAGTAACAGTGACCCTGGTACAAGGCCTGAATGCATTGATGTTCAGCCGGAACGAACACTTACTGCCTTAGATACGCCGCTCGATGTATGGGTTTCTCTCAATCCAAGTTGTTTTGGTTCAGTGGATGGAGTAAATGTTGAACTCGATTTCACAGATACTGAAACCAGTTTAGTAACAGGATCTAACGGTTCAGGAATGGCCTCAATCAACGTTGGTAATGCTCTTGATTATTCGTCAACAAACACAGATTGGGCAAGTCACGGCGTTGTGGCCAAGG
>JAKMFY010000052.1 GCA_022425185.1 Candidatus Poseidoniaceae archaeon
CCCTCATCATTTCTTCTAATCCTTCGTCACAAGCAATGATTTCATCAGAATCGACCGGTTCATCAGGACCATCTGGTCCATCAGGAACATCTCTCCCATCCCATGTCGCTATAATCGAGACATCAGAGAAATCCTCTAATGAAGATACAGTGATGTCAAATCTTCCCGCAGCAGGGAAATAGATGTACAATTCCTGAGATGTACCTTCCCCATATGAAATCCACTCTTCTCCACCAAACTGTCTTCCTGAATCCATCATTTCTTCATCAAAGAAATCGAAGTCGAAGTCATCAAACCCGAAATCTGTGTCACCTTCGCCTTCGATAAGCAATTCTCCTGAGCCACCAAATGTATTGATAATCAGTGTTTGAGTATTTCTTCCGACGTCAACGTAGAAGAATAAATCCTCACCAGATGGTGCACTCAATCCATCGATTTGTTCATCTTTGAACAATTGAATTGGTGTACCATCGTACTCCCAAACATAGAGGTCAGTGAAAGATGCAGTGATTTCTACTCCACTGAAAACAGTCTCTGAATCCAACAAAATGTACCATGTACCCGGTGTTGGATTGTTGAATGCTATCTTGTCTCCTGCTCCTGGTGATCCAGAGTGGTGATCTGCTTCACTTGCAGTTGGTGTGTTTTCGATTCGCATGTGAAGTCCAGCTTGTCCAAATCCATTGTCAAGGTCTACTTCTAATCTTTCGGTTCCTGTGGGTACCTCGACGAAGAAGTATTGGTCAAGACCATTGTATCCACTCATTGGACCATAGGAAACACCAGGGGTTAATTCGACTGCAGTTGTGGGATCAGCATTTGTCGGTGCGTACGTCATATCGGCAAGAATTGTGTAATCGTTGGCCCTTCGGTATGTGTAGGTAATGACATAGTAGATTCCAGGTTCGACGTCAAACAGGTTGACTTCCTCATCATTTCCTTGGCTCACTGACCAATCTTCCATAGAGGAACCAGTAAATCCACCTCCTGGTAATATTTCATCAATGAAATCGATTTCTTCGTAGAATCCATAGTCTGGATCAACTGGTCCACCCTTTGAGATGGCCAGTTGTACATTCCCCTTTCCACCGTATGTTTCCACCTTCAATTCTGTTAGGGGTTCGGTTACATTGACGTAATAGTAATTGATTGCAGCATCATAATCTTCTGCTTCATTCGATTGTTGGGTAATTGGGACTCCCTTGAACAATTCAGTCATTTCTTCAAGACTTGGTGGTGCTTCGGCAATTTCCCAATATGTGCTAATTTCGAGTTCTTCTAAATCCTCATTTGCGACGAGAGCGAACCACATTACATCCTGTTCTGGCCAGGTCCAACTTCCATAGACTGAACCATAGTAACCTGTTAATTCCATATCATAATCCCATGGTGCAGGAATTTCATCGTAACCGACAAACACGTCGAAGGAGTCCTCTCCTCCTTCATCTTCCCAATAATAATCGGACCAACTCCAAAACGATACATCAAGATATCGAGTTAGATCATCAATATCTGCATAAAACAGAAGTGTGTCACCTTCTTTTACATCTTCAATGATAATGTAATCTTCATTGATAAGTTCTATTGCTTGAGCAATGATTGAACCATCTGGCATAACCCAATCGGCTCCATGAATGTCTCCATTTCGCTCAAACATGTCATCGTTCAAGGAATCACCTACGTCACTCCCCTCACCTTCCCAAAATGTCCATTGAGTCATAATCTCCCAATCCATCTCATCCATTGACTTGATGGTTACATCATCGATGATGCCTTGGAAATGGTAACAATCACAACCTGCGCCCATACGGGCAATGTAGAGTTCATCACAAGATGCTCCTGAAGTGAAGCAATCGTTCGATCCAAAATCTCCTGCAGGAATGTTCGCATCTTCAGCAGAGATGTTTCCTGCGGGGATTCCATCAATACGGAATTCACCACCAAGACCTTCAACAATTTCAACTTCTATTGTGGACCAGTTGTCAACAGTGACCGACATATTCGATATTGGGTGCTTTGAGAGGCTGTATTCAGAAGAATAGCCGATGTATCCTTCTGAAAGGTACATTCCCCATCCGTAATCTCCTTTCATGGTGATGAATCGTATTCCACTCAAATCAGAAGGTTTGATTGTGGCTTCAATAAGTATCGAAGCGTTTGGTTTTAGAGCGTCATCGTGAGGTATTACTATGTGATCACTTTCCCCGTTAAATCGAAGTGAGAAATCAGCACCGTCACCAACTTCTACAACACCATAAACTGGAAAGTATTCTGGATCGTTTTCCAAATCGTTCCAAGTTCCAGGCATAATATTGCCCATATTGGTCGATGCAATGTGAACATAATCAGCATCAGCACTTCCGGTTGGTTGGGCTTCGCCCCAGCTTCTGTACAAGAATGGGGTTCCATCATGCCAACGGTACATCCCTTCATCTTGAACATCGTTCAATCCGATCCAAAGATGACGACTCTGGTTATCAAATCCAGCAAATGTATCGAAGAGCCATTCGTTTTCAATATCTGAATCTACTGTAGTGAGATAACCATCAAGTGAACGGGCTCGGAATGCAGCATCTTCCCATGAAGAAGCCGACAGAAGGTGATATGTCTTGTTATTCTCTGGATTTACAGCAGTGTGTAGAACAGAGATATCTTCTGTAATATCTGCTTGGGTTGGTGATGCAAAAACCAGTAGCGTAGATGCTAAGAGCATGAATGCGAGGCTTGGGCCGATAACCCTCTTACGAGACTCCATATTAGCGTTCATCCGTTGGTGCTTCATAAGACCATTGCCTACAACACTCATGACTTAACGAACCTAAGTTGGCTATTAATATCGATTAGTAAAGTGATTTTACAAAATCCTCATTGAAGTTTTTTCCCACCAATTCTCAATTCTGTCTTCAATGGCATTTGGTGTTCCCATGCGAATTCTTTGACGACTCTCCATCCTTTTTCGCTGCCTTCATAATCAGTGACATCAATCGTTTTGTTCCGTGTATTTGCTTTGAAGGCGGCGACGGGTTCAGCATTTCTAAACACGAGGTATGCGCTTCCAAATCCAAATCGTTCTTTCAGAACATCACCAAAGTACGGCGCGATTGGGTCAGTCGGAGGTAGGACAAAGTCACGGATTGGATTAATTTCTTTCGCTGAAGAGAGAAGTTCTTTACGACCCCAACAAACTTCGTGCAGATTCTCAATTAGGAATCCCTTCACCAAGGTTTCATCCTCTTCAAATCCATTGAGAATGGCTTTGAGTTCTTCTGGCTTGAAAGGTGTTCCTGATAAGCGTAGTAATTGTTTGAGAGTAATAACAGGGTAATCGCTGACAAGACTTCTGAGATACTCTCTTCGCAATTCTACTGGATCAACATCAGTTCGAGCATGTACTGCCCTGAACCCACCTCGGAAATCTTCGACAATGTGTCCCGTTCTGATGAGTGGTTGCACGAGTTTCCTGAATTCAGATTGAGTCAAAGCATGACGTTCTTTGAAGAGATTTGGATCGGATTGTGTACTAAAGAAATCTACGATATCAACGAGATCATCTTCCGGAGGAATGCCACGAATTGTCAGTAATGTTTCGAAATGTTCGTATGGAGCCCATACTTGGTGACCTCTCATGTTGACTCCTTTGTGGAGTCGATTTGCACTGGCCATGGATTTGAGATTCGTACGGAATACTTCACACCTGCCCCGTAGAGCGAAATCATCTCGTATTTCCTTGATTGTTTTCAGTGCTAAGGTTTCATTCTCATGACGTGTTTCTTGATGCAAGTGGTGTTGGTGGAATAATGCCCTTTCTGCAATTTCTCGTGGTTGCGGGTCGACAACACCTCCTCGAATCATTCGTTCTCCTACTTGTTTGAATCCAATACGCTCTAATCCAGAACGCATTGGCGCACTTAATTCCGAGATAGGTTCACTGTTGACATTTGTTAATACTGCAACATCCACCAACTGGTCTGCGTGATTGTCAAGTAAGATGTGGAATGCATCACAGAATTCTTCAAAGTAAGCCGTTGGGACATGCATATCCTTGATTTCGAGATAATCATTAACCTTGAACATAAGCACCTTTCCTACTGGGTCTACACCCTTGAAAACTGGAAGGTACCAACCACGATCGAGTGCTGAGCGCACTTCCCAAATGAATCGAGAGACATAGGGATCTGATTGGGTTAAAATTCTCATCTTCCGATCTTCTCTTCTCGGTGATCGAAGCAATTCAACTTCGTTTGGGGCGCAGTAAAAA
>JAKMFY010000078.1 GCA_022425185.1 Candidatus Poseidoniaceae archaeon
GTTCATCGAACATACGGATCGTTTCCACTGAAAAGGTTGACATTGTTGTCAAACCTCCAAGAAATCCTGTCCCAAGAAGAAGTGCTATGTTTTGAGAGACGAGGTGTTCTGCAAGAGCAACAGCCAAGGCACCGAGTAAGAGCGACCCTACGAGATTAACAGCAAAGGTGGCCCATGGAAAACCATCTGTTGCAAGCCATTCTGAAGTCAAGTAACGCATTGCTGCTCCAATTCCTCCACCTAGCGCGACCAAACCAATCTGCTGCAACACAACTGAACCTGAAGCCTGCAACACTTCAACATCGTGGATGATTCAATCCGAAAAGCCATCAATTGGAGGTGATGTGGCAAGGCCATGCGCAAGGTATGGTTCATGACCGGAAACGCTGGAAAGGTTCGAGAAGCAAAGCATGCTTTGCAACCACTTGGCTTTGAAGTGGTCCAATTACAGGTCGAAGGCGTGGAGATAAGTGAGCCTCAAGCAGATGATTTGGAAGACGTTGCAAGGTCGAAGATCGAACAGGCGATTCCACATCTTCCTTCACCAAATGATGCTTTGCTTGTTGAGGACGCAGGATTGTTTGTTGATTCACTGGCTGGATTCCCTGGCGTCTATTCCGCTTACGCACTGAAGACAATAGGCTTCAACGGATTGCTTAATCTTCTCAATGATTCAACTCAACGTAGTGGAGCTTTCCATGCTGTAGCGGCCCTATGGTTGGATGGAGAAATTCACATTTCTCGAGGAATTTGTAATGGAGAAATCGCAATGCAAGCAAGTGGTAATGATGGTTTTGGATTCGATCCTGTTTTCGTTCCAAATCCTATCCATATTGATGGAGTCGACTATTCTACAGATGGGAAAACATTTGCTGATGTTGGCCTAGTCGAAAAGGAAATGTTTAGTCATAGGCGAAAAGCATTGGATGGTTTGATTCAAATTCTGAACGAATCAAAGGCGGCATCATCGTCTTAAGCACGAAGCGACTGGAGTGTTTGATAGGCATGGGATTCCTTCGCAATACAATCGCATTTGCGTTTGTGGCAGTATTGGTTTTCTATCTCGCAATGGCGGGAGAGTTAGCCGAACAAGAACAATATGCAACAATTGGCGTCATGCTTGCTCTTGGTTTCACATTCATTTTCTCCGGTCAACCAAAGTTCGTCATGCCTGAAACTGGGCAAGTTCCATCAAATCAATCATCGGTTGAAACTGAATCTGTGGCTGCAGAATCTGAAGTCGATGACCCTGTCTCAACTGTTGAAGCACCTCTTCCTGACAAGATGACGCTCAAGGAGAGGAAAGCTGCGAAGATACGTGCAGCCCAAGAAGCCCAACGAGCGGCAATGGCTACGACCAGTGATCCAATCGAAGTCGAACTCCCAGTCGTTACAGTTGAGGCAGTTCACGTCGCAGACGAATACGTCGTTGAAGTGAGTCCAGAATCAGTTGAGGAAGCAGACATTCAAGCAACTGTTGCTGAGAGAGCATCGAGACATAGCGAGATTCGACAACGTATCGAAGCACGACGCCGTTCCCAAATGGCTGATATTCGAGCGTCAAGCGCCCGTATGTGGGAAGAACACGCTGTTCGAGAAGATCTTGTAGAACTTCTCCAGAAAGAAGGTCATGGAATTGCAGTTCTCGATGAACCTGCCCAGCCAGAAGCAGGACACATCTATGGTGCGACATTCATTCGTATCGATGACCAACGTGTTCTCAAGTATCGATCTCCTCTTGACTCAGGCTTTGAAGCAGTTATTACAACAGAGAAAGTGTTGGAAAATGAATCCATTGAACTTCCTCCACTAATTGGGCCAGATGGTAATCCTTTACCACTCCCTCTTCCAGGTCCTTCAGGTGCCCTCGCTGCCTTGAAAGAAGAAATGGACGAGTGAAGGAGTTTGCGTCATGCATACTCAATCCAATGAACCAAGAGAACAAAAGAATCTTGCATTACTGGGATTAATCCTCGTTGGTATTGCACCAACCGTTTCTGTACTAACAGGATTTGCCTTCAAGGCAGGATTATTGGCAATTGTTGTCTTTATTTTTACGAAAATATGGATATTTGGTCTACCTGCATTTTGGCACTTACGTATCGACAAAAACGATTTTTCTCGTTCCCCAGCATTGAATGGTGGATGGGCTGTTTCCACCGGCTTGGGAATTGGAATGGCTGTTGTAATCATGCTTGCTTATGTTCTCATTGGAGACGCATTGCTGAGTACTGAAGACCTTACTGAAATTCTTGACCCATTTGGTTTGACAACACCATGGAAACTTATGCTAGCAATCCTCTTTTGGGTGTTCATTAACTCGGTACTGGAAGAGTATGTTTTCCGATGGTTTATCACATCAAAAATAGAACAACTCGTTTCTGGAAAATGGTTACCGATTCTTCTTTCAGCAGGTGTCTTCACACTACATCACACCATCGCATTAGCGTTCTTTATTGACC
>JAKMFY010000080.1 GCA_022425185.1 Candidatus Poseidoniaceae archaeon
CCTTGGAGCTATGTATTCTTGTCGGTCAAGCGGTTGACTTTGTATGCGATCAGCAGCTTGGTAGAGAGAACCTGTTTCAACCGGTGGTGGCGGTGGTACACTTGCTTCTGGTGGTGAATTCCAAGCATCATCATCTCCAAGTCCCCAAGTAGCAGTTTGAATTTCCCACTGCTTATCTTTCTGAGACTTCTTTCCACGGCTACGTACGATTGCTACGAGTAGAATCAATGAAACAAACACAAGCCCTGCAGCAAGCAGGTTCGGCGTGGTTAGTAGAGATTGGAAGTCTGTTCCCTCATTTGAATCATCACTATCGGCAACTCCGTTCTCAACTGCGTTAATCATCAAAGCATCTACAGACTGACGGACTTGAACGTCATCAAATGTTGTGACAGAAACGTACCATGCGGACTTGTTGGTAAGTTCAGCAAAGACTGTTGAGGTGATGACGAATGAGTTTGCTGTTAGAGTATCTCCGACAAACGTCGCATCAGATATATCCATGAAATCTTCATCTGAGATATGGATTTGATAACCCTCAACGCCGAAGTCGTTTGTGTGATTCCATGTGACCAAGATATTTGTTTCTGCAACCCACGCTAAAGTGATTCCATCTATTGTTGGGAGATAATTTCCTGGGTCTGTTATTCCATCGTCAACCGATTGTGAAGAGACAACAGTCAAATCAGTCTTGTGTGCATTGGCAGAAGAGTCGACTGCTACAACGGCAACCCACGTTTCCTGCCCTGGAAGCACAGGGAGATCTCCAGCAATGATTGTTAGAATAAGTGGGAATTCTGGAAGCCTGTCAAGGGTCATAATCGGGGCGTTTGGCCCATCAGAACCAACACCAACGCTTGTGAATGACCATGAGGCAGCATAGACATCGTACTGGTAAATATCACTAGCAGTGGAAAGCCCGAATTCGAGGTCGAGTGCTGAACCATCATCCATAGGACGGTCGCTTAGTAGAATCTGATCAAGGCGCGGAGGCGGTGTCTTGTCTTCCAGGTTGTTGATTGGAATAACACTCGCTGATAATAACGAATCAACATAGACGTTTCCTTGCAAATCATGTACGGTTACAGTAACGAAGAGTTCGATTCCAGGTTGAATCAGTTGTGGAGAATCTGCAGATGAGAATTCATTTGCTTGGGAGTCATCTCCATAAAGTGCAGTATTCAATGTCAATTCAATTGGATTCTTATCTTCGTCAATCCATTGCTTGTCGATAGAAATACAACCACAGGTTGCAGGGTCGTCTCCAAAGGCGTTCCATAGGTAGGAAATATCATTCACAGGTTTGTCTGCCGCCCAGACGATGTAGTGACTGAAGTCATCAGCAGAAGAAATTGACCAAACAACATCGATTGCGGTCCCGTCGTCATTTGCATGATCGAATGCTTGAATGTTTTCAATTCGAGAAGGAGGCATAGAGGCTCCATCAGAATTATCCAGCGGTGTTGCTTGAACGATGTTGACATCGTTTAATTCAGCATTTAACCAGGTATCGTATGCGACGACGCCAATGTAATATTCAAGACCGTCAACGAGAGGTAAATCATCTAGCTGTGATACAATAGTTGTGTTCTCTTGACAGGAATTAACCACTGTTGCAGGAGAGAAACCAGCGACTGAAGTAGGAGGGGTAACGAAGACAATTCCTGTAATCATGTAAACGGTGTAGAATGCACAATCATCAGCATCGCTAGGGTCCCAACCGATAGTTATTCTACCACCTTCATCTTCTGGAGTATCTATGGCCCAAACATTTTCGAGTTTAGCAGGTGCTTGCCCATCGTCAATTCCACCAGTTGGTACAACTGGTCCAATGATTGTCGCATTCATGACATCTTCTTGGCCACTGATATCGACGCAAGTGAATCCAAGCCAATACGGTTTACCAGCATCAAGATTGAGAATAGTTAGATTCCCTTCAGTAGGCATTACAGTGTAAGCGACAGTCAAACCTAGGATATCGTTTATGCCTTGTGTCGAAGTGTAGATTCGAGTTTCGAGAAGATCGAGGGCTGAACATCGAGCCCACTCAGTTTCCAAGTCTCCTTCTACCCCACCATCAAGCGGCTGAGCTGTTGCCCATTGCGGAGGAGTTGGCACTTCGTTACTGGTTGTCACTGGACCCACAATTTGACTTGGTAATCCGAAGCGTCCGTTGTCGTATTC
>JAKMFY010000141.1 GCA_022425185.1 Candidatus Poseidoniaceae archaeon
CCTTGCTCCTATGCCTTTCAAAAATGGAAAAACCATCATCGGGAAACTCGTCGACGACGATTCAGTGGAAATAGAGCTTCTTTTCCAATCTGAAGCAAACGACTCCGTGACCGATTTCCAGATAAACCATGTAGTTGAAATTGAAGCTCAAATCTCAAACTGGAACATAGGCAGGAAGCGTGCTATTTTTTCTGTACACTCGTATGAATACAAGTGATCATAGTAGACTTCGTGCAATTACAATACGCTGGACTTCTTGAGTTCCTTCGTAAATCTGGGTGATTTTAGCATCGCGGAAAAACCGTTCTACAGGGAATTCTTTGGTATATCCGTATCCGCCATGAATTTGTATTGCTCGTTCTGAGACCCACATTGCAGTATCTCCTGCATACAATTTTGCCATGCTTGCTTCTTTGGAATGACGTGGACCACCATGCTCGTAATGTTGTTGTTTGGACCATGAGGCTTTGTAGACGAGATGACGGGATGCTTCAATTTTGGTGGCCATATCTGCAAGATAGCCCATAATCATCTGATGATGTGCGATTGGTTTACCAAAAGCCTCTCGCTCATGAGCATAGCGTAACGATGCTTCGTAGGCTCCTTGAGCAATTCCAAGAGCCTGTGCAGCAATACCAATTCGTGAGTTATCCAATGCATTCATTGCGATTGGGAATCCGTTTCCGGCTCCCTTCAAGATATTCTCAACGGGAACTTTACAGTTTTCAAGAACGAGCGTACAGGTGTCAGATGAGCGAATTCCGAGTTTATCTTCCTTCTTTCCAACACTGAATCCTTCGAAAGAGGAGTCAACAATAAATGCAGTTGTGCCACCGTGTTTCTTGACACCATAATCAGGGTGATCCACATCTTTTGCGAAGAGAACGATGATTTTTGCTTGCGCCCCATTCGTGACCCACATCTTCTCACCGTTCAGGATGTAATGTGTTCCATCGTCAGAAAGTTTTGCTTTACAAGTCATTGCTGCAGCATCAGTACCAGCTCCTGCTTCTGAGAGTGAGTATGCGCCAACATCGCCTGCTGCAAGCCTTTTCAGATAAGTTTCTTTTTGATATTCATCGCCATGTAGTGCTATCGTTTTCGCACACAAGCCTACGTGAACACAATACATTACAGAGAATGAAGGATCAACTCTTGCAAGTTCTTCAACAATGATTGATTCAGAGATATCATCGACGGGAGAGCCGCCGTATGCTTCTGGAATTGTAACACCTTGGAGGCCGTATTCGATGAATTGAGACCACTCTTCCGAAGGGGGAATTTGATTTTTATCTCGGTGTTCGATAGTTGGAGCTAAAACCGATTCGGCAAAGTCCCGAACCATTTCTCGAATCATGTCTTGTTCGTCTGTAGATTTGTAATCCAAACTCTCACCAATCCAACGCAAGGGCGCATCTCTCTTAATGAATGTGTAATCACCGTGTCACATCAGTAATAGCGATGATTCAAATAGGAGTTGAAAGAGCCGCGAGTAGGTGACATGACTTGGATGAAGAAGTCGTTGAATTTAATATAGCCCACAATCGTAAATATTCGATTGACCATTTATGGTACCAAGAAAAAGATGATGAGAAGATCATGGTCGGTATTAGCGAGTTTCTCGGTGTAGAAATCGGCGAAGTACTCCGCGTGATACTTCCGCAAGCCGAAACCGTCGTTGATGAAGGACAAGATATGTTCTCGTTGTGGACTGGAGAAGAAAAAATTGCCTTCAGCGCTCCTTTCTCAGGAACAATTACTGAAGTGAACGGAGAGGTTGAAATCAACCCAGATCTCGTCAATGAATCCGCATATGACCTAGGGTGGATTCTTGTCCTACAACCATTCCAATTGGACATGGAGAACCTACTCGAACCTGATGAATACGTCGAGTATCTCTCTGAGATTTGAGTACAGACGTGGAATCATGCTCGATGCTATCCAACGCCTATCAGCCTCACTCAAGGAGGCTCCTGTTGTTTGGAAAGGTGACTATCCTTACTTTATTCATCCACTTACCGATGGAGTACCTCGACTAGAAGCAGATGTATTCCAGGCAGTTATCGACCTTGTCTTTGACTCAGTTGATTGGAGTAAAATCGACTTACTACTTGGTATTGAAGCCATGGGCTTACCGCTCACTTCTTCTCTTTCTTTACGAACTGGATTACCACAAGTGGTTGCCCGAAAGCGTTCGTATGGACTCGATGGAGAAATTGTAATCGATCAAAACACTGGCTACTCCAAAGGGAGTATGTATCTTAACGATATAAACCCAGGCGAATCAATTGCGATTGTCGATGATGTACTTTCGACCGGAGGTACACTAGATGCAGTCATAAAGGGCGTTGAGAAAGCGGGCGCAAGCGTCACAACAATTGTGGCTGTTGTCGAAAAGGGTCCTGGTCTTGAAATGCTCAAAAGAAAATATCCAACTATCGACATATCTTCCATTGTACGTTTAACAATGGATGGTGCAGAGATAGTTCTTCTTGATGAGGTGGTATAATGGACTTAGACAGACACGATTTCAAACTCGACGAATTAATTGGACGTATCCAGGAAAATGATCATCGCCTTGTAGCCTTGCAAGTTCCAGAAGGATTGAAAATGCAAGCATTGGAAATGATGGATGAAATCGAAACTGCTTCAAGTGCAAAAGTCGTACTTGCTGCCGATCCTTGTTACGGTGCCTGCGATCTTGTTCATGATAAAATGCAGATGATGGGTGTGGAATTAGTCGCTCATATGGGACACTCTCAGATGAATATTGAATCTGGTATGCCAACTCAATTTATTGATGTCACATACGACGGAGATCCAGACTTAGCTCCAGTCATTCCAATGCTAAACAAGCATCTTGCCATTGCCAAAGGCAGAATGGAAAATCAAAATGTTGAGACTGACCTTTCTGAAGAAGAAGCTCAAGAGCGATTTATGGACGCTGTTGGAAGAATGACTCCGCTCAAAGATACTAAACTGGGGCTTGTCGGAAGTATCCAGCACCTTCACCTTTTACCTGATTTTCATGACCGTCTCGAAAAAGCTGGATACGATGTGACAATACCAATGGGTGGAGCACGTTTGACATTCCCAGGTCAAGTTCTTGGCTGCAATTATTCTGGTGATGATGATACGATTGGGCATTATCTCTTCCTCGGAAGCGGAGATTTCCATCCAATTGGTCTCGTTTTGCATACAGGAAAACCACTTGCTATGCTCGATCCTTACTCAGGCGATGCAATCGAAATGTCCTTTGAACGCATTGAACGCATTCTCCGGCAACGCTCTGGACTTATCATGTCATCAATGGATGCAAATCGGTTTGGAATCTTGATTGGAGAAAAACCTGGTCAAATGCGTAGAACACTTGCCCTTCGAATGAAAAGACTACTCGAAAAACATGGGAAGAAAGGATATCTTCTCGCCCTCGAACACGTTGGCCCTGAACTCATTGACTTTTACCCCGTAGATGCATTTGTGAACACAGCTTGCCCTCGAATTGCTATCGATGATGCCGTCAAATATGCAAAACCACTGATTACCCCATACGAACTCGAAGTAGCCCTTGGTGAGAAGAAATGGGAAATGGGATATCAATTCGATGAGATACCCTGAGACTCTACTTTTCATTCGGATTGAGTACGAGTGTTCAAGAACGGTTGGCGACAAGAGCCAACCAGCATGAGCGATTATCTCGATAGAATTGGTTCTGGTTTTATCCTTCTAGACCCTGGTCCATTGGATTTTGATTTCATACCAGAAGCCATGGTTGGTCGCGAAGATATTCAAGGTAATCTCGCTGCAAAATTTCATTCGATAGCTCATCCGAACAGCAGTGCAAACGTTGTCATAACAGGTCCTGTTGGTAGCGGGAAGACGTTGCTTGCGAGGACTTTTTGTCGTGATATTGAACGCCACCTTAGAAATAAACGCCAGATTCGAAGTGTCCACATCAATTGCAGGAATGCAACCACAAATGTTCGAGTTGCACAACGTATTGTTCAGACCCTAGATGCAGGACACCCTGATAGAGGACTTTCAATGGGTGAGTTGTTGAACAGCCTTCGACGTCTGCTTCGATCAAATGATCGCCATTTGATTATTGTACTTGATGAGGTAGATCACCTTCTGCGAAAATCTGGGAATGACCTAATTTACCAACTTCTTCGTATTGACGAAGACCAAGAGGGTAGTGGCACGATTTCTCTTATTCTAATTAGCCAAGAACAGGTTCTCGATGTGCTTGAAAATGCAGTCATTTCTCGTTTTGGCCACACAAATCATTTACCGATTCCACCGTATGACTACGAGGGTTTGCTAGCGATTACTCGTCAGCGAGCAGAAGCTTCCCTGAATCCACAATCCTGGACAGAAGAAATTCTCAAACTCATTGCAACCTCCGCAGCTCCTTCAGGAGATGCGCGTCAAGTCATCGAATTACTCAATGGTGCAGTCGAACATGCAGAATCTGACGGGAGGGAAATGCTTGAACCAGAGCATGTTCAAACACGGGCCAAATCCATACCTCAAGTTATGCCTGAAGATGTTCTTGATGAGTTAACTGGACACCCTATGCTGGTTCTTTTGGGAATTTGCCGACGCCTACGAAAAACTGAATTCATGACGAGCAAAGATGTTGAATCAATGTATGCGGTTGTTTGTGAAGAATATGAAGTAAAGCCTCGAAGCCACACAACTGTTTGGAAATATCTCAAAATAATTGAAGAATTGAGTATTATTGATACACGCGTAGATACGGTTGGTGATGGTCGTGGGAGAACAACTCATATCTCGATGCCGCATGCTCTTCCGATGGATGTTGCTGGTAGAATTGAAGGCCGTGTTGTCAAAAAACTGAATCGGTGATGATTGAATCCAATGCGGTGAGGCTAAATAGGGGTCGTTTGTCGCTAAGTTGCTAGAGGAATGCTTTATGGCAGAAGGAAACTCATTTGTTGCAGTGGTCAATGATACCACAACCAAGTTGACTCGAACCACAACCAGTGGTAAGGAAAAGACGTACTCACCGTCATACAAGACGGTTATTTCTGGTACAAACCATGCTCAATTACTCGGAAAGAAGATCGGTGATGTAATCGAAGGTGTCTTCGTCGGCGAAGGTGAATCACTTCTTACTGGCTACAAACTCGAAATTACCGGAGGCTCAGACAAAACTGGCACTCCAATGCGTCGTGACCTCGAAGGCGGTTCCCGACAAGCAATTCTTGTCACCGCTTCAACCGGTTTCAAAGGACATTACCTCGTTTCAAAGACGAAGAAAGGGGAAAAGAAGCGTTTCCGATACAAGCCTGAAGGTATGCGAATGCGCAGAGTATTCCGTGGAAACACAATTACTCAAGACACACGCCAAATCAACCTGAAAGTTGTCGATGCAGGAAACATCGGACTTGACACATTGCTCGGTGCGGGCGAAGGTGCAGCACCTGCGGAGTGAAACCCGAGAGGGTCATCGTTGAATAAGGAGGAATGGAAGCATGGCAAGAACGCTTCCATCTCAACCTGAAGTCAATATTGGCCTTGTTGGACACGTCGACCACGGAAAAACAACTCTTACACAAGCTCTTTCGGGAGTTTGGACCGATACTCATTCAGAAGAACGACGTAGGGGTATTTCAATCAAATTGGGATATGCAGATACTGCATTCTACAAAACTGACTCTGGCCAATAC